>JBAXWQ010000148.1:0-8160 GCA_037128315.1 Opitutia bacterium
CGCCGGGGCGCCGGCCGCCACCGGGCGCCGGTTGCAGGTTTTGCTGGTCGACGATTCGTCGATTGTGTGTGAGTGGCTGATCGCCCTCATTCACCAACTGCAGCGGCCCATCCAGGTGACGGCGACTGCCGATGGCGCCCAGGCGATCAGCCTGTTTCAGCAGCTGCACCCCGACGTCGTGGTGCTCGATATCGAGCTGCCCAACATCAACGGCTTTGCCCTGCTGGTGGAGTTCAAACTGCAGCGGCCGGGATGCGTGGTCATGATGCTCACCACCTATGCTTATCCCGAGTTCAAGGACAACGCCCTGCGGCTCGGCGCGGACTATTTTTTCAGCAAGGCCCTGGAATTCGAGCGGGTCCCCGAGGTCCTGAGTTCCTTGGCCGGGTCGCCGCTCCCGCCACCATGAACCCAAGCTCCGACCGACCGTCCCTGCCGCCGTCTCCCCTCCGCCCCGCCGCCCCGCCGCCCCGGGGCAAGACGCCCCCCGCGCTGGTTTGGCTCGTGGCCGCGCTGGCGGTCGCACTCGGTGGCGCGGTCCTCACCGGATGGGCGCTCAATATCGGCGTGCTGAAAAGTGTGCTCCCGGGCTGGGTGACCGTGAAGCCGAACACCGCCCTGTGTTTCATGCTCGTGGGGCTGGGGCTGGGGTTAGGCCTCCGCCAGTCGCCCGGCGCCGGGGCTTTCCTTAGCCGGCTGTCCCTCCTGCTCACCGGTCTGATTGGGTTGCTCTCGTTGGGTGAATACGTCTTCGGGCGGAATCTAGGCATTGATCAAGTTTTGTTTCCCGAGCTGTCGAGCGCGGTCGGCACGTCGCACCCGGGCCGCATGGCGCCGGACACGGCCCTGTGTTTCATCCTCTACGCGGCGGGAGTGGGGTCCGTCCTCCGCTCGCGCCAGTCGACGATCACCAAAATCACTTCCTTGCTGCTCGGTGCTGCGATCGGAACCGTGGCGCTGATTGAAGTTTTCTCCTACTTCACGCCCTCGCTCCGCACCTATGGCTGGGGCGGCTTGACGATGATGGCGCTGCCCACGGCGGTCATGTTCTTGCTGCTGGGCGCGGCGCTTAGCTGGCATGGGATTCAGCCGGAGCCAATGTGGCGCGCCCAGCCGTTGCGAACCGACGGCAGGCCCGTCGCCCCGGCCGATCTCAAGCTCATTCTGGTTTTTGCCCTGCTCGCGTCCGGCATTATTAGCACCGGCGCTTTCTACTACCGCAACACCGAACGCCAATTCCGCCTCCAAGCCGAGGAGCAGCTCTTGTCCATTGCCGATCTGAAGGTACGCGAGTTGGCCGCGTGGCGCGGTGAACGCCTGGGGGATGGCAATCTCCTGTTCAGGAACCCCTCCTTCTCCGCCCTGGCCCGGCGCTGCTTCGCCCAACCGGCGGACACAGACGCGCAACGCCTGCTGCTCGACTGGCTGAGCCCATTCCTGAGGGATGGCCGCTATGACCAGATTCGTTTGCTGGACACCCAAGGGATCACACGCCTGTCCATGCCGAGCAATATGGCTCCGGCCAGCTTCGATACGCTGAGACTGGCCGCCGAAGTCCAGCGGACCGGGCAGATGGTCTTGCAGGACTTTTACCGGCACGAAAAAAACCAGCGCATTTTTTTGCAAGTAATGATTCCGCTCCTCGAAGAGTCGCCGGCCCACCGACCGCTGGGGGTGGTCCAGTTGCGGATTGATCCGAGCCGCTATCTCTTTCCGTTTATCCAAAGCTGGCCCGTGCCCAGCCAAACCGCCGAGACGCTGCTCATCCGCCGGGAAGCGAATGGCGTCCTCTTTTTAAACGAACTCCGTTTCCAGACGGACACGGCCCTCGCGCTGCGCGCCCCGCTTGAGCGCCGGGCCCTACCCGCGGTCCAAGTCGCCTTGGGGCAGACGGGCATCACGGAGGGGGTGGACTATCGGGGGGTTAGAGTTTTGGCGGCGCTCCGCCAGATTCCAAATTCGCCCTGGGGCCTAGTCGCCAAGATCGACCTCTCGGAACTGTATGCGCCGAGCCAGGCCCAACTCTGGAAGATCATTCTGGCGGTCTGTATTTTAATCTACGGGGCCGGCGCCGCCGTAGGTCTGATTTGGTGGCAGACCCGCCTGCAGTTTTATGCGGCGCGGCACCGGTCCGAGATGGAGCGCCTGAAACTCAGCGCCCTCGTCGAGTCTTCCGCCGATGCCATCGACAGCTGCTCCCTCGAAGGCCTCATCACGAGTTGGAACCAGGGCGCGGAACAGCACTATGGCTACCGCGCGGAGGAGGTGATCGGAAAATCGATCACCCTCCTGCTGCCTTTCGGCCGGGTGGACGAATTGCCGGGCTTCGTGGCCCGAATCAGGCAGGGCGAATCCATCCAGCAGTATGAAACCGAGCGCCGGCGCAAGGACGGCACCTGCCTCCCCATTTCCTTGAGTCTTTCGCCGGTGAAAGACGCCGCCGGAACGATCGTAGGGATCTCGTCGATTGCCCGGGACATTACCGCGCGCCAGCAGGCGGAAGCGGCGCGGCGCAAGAGCGAGGCCGACCTGCGCCGCGTCCAAGCCATCGCGCTCATCGGCAACTGGAGCACGGACCTGCAGAGCAGCCGCGTGACGTGGTCGGAGGAAATCCACCGGATTTTCGGCACGACGCCCGGTGACTTCGAGCCCACCCCCGAGGGCATCGCCAAGTATATCCATCCGGAGGACTCCACATTTCGGCTCCAAGCCATCGAAGCAGTGGCCCAGGGCCAGAACTTCGTGCCATTTGAGTTTCGCGTGATCCAGCCGAATGGGAGGGTCCGCACGGTCCATGTCTTCGCCTGCGAATTGGAGCGGAACGCGGCCGGCCAGCCGGTGCGGGTGTTTGGCGCGTTACAGGACATCACGGAACGGAAGCAGGCCGAATCACAGCTGAGCGCACAGGTGTCCGAACTCCGCCGCTGGCAGCAGGCGACACTCGGCCGCGAGAGCCGGGTGATGACCTTGAAACAAGAGGTCAACGACCTGCTGGCCAAGTGCGGCGAGCCCCCGCGGTATGCGCGGAGGGAAGACCCCGCCCCCACTCCGTGAGCCCCGTTTCCCCCGTCACCCGGCAAGCTCACCTCCCCCCGCACCGATGAAGCAGACCATCCACCACGACCCGGCATCAGCGGGGCCGCCCATCGGTCCGGGTTTTGCCCCCGCTCCGCCGACCGGCGGGCTGCGGCGGCTGGCTGAAATCGTCATCATTGCGGCGATTTACTGCGCCAGCGGACGGCTCGGCCAGTTGCTCGCCATTCCGCCCGGCAACATCACGCCGGTGGGGCTGCCTTCCGGCTTCATCCTCGCCGCCGTGCTGACCCGCGGGTATCGCGTCTGGCCGGGCATTTTGCTCGGCGCGTTCGCGGGGAATGCCTGGGCTTACTTTGACTTCGCCTCGGCCGGGGCGGTGCTCCGGAGCCTCTTCGCCGGCACGGCCAATGGTCTCGGCGATACCCTCGGCGCGTTCGTCGGCGCTTACCTGACCCACCGCACCACCGGCGGCCGCCACCCGCTGCACCGCGCGACGGACTTGGCCAAACTGCTGGGCTACGGTGGCGTGCTCAATGGGGGCCTCAGCGCCCTGGTTGGCGTGGCCAGCTTAGGTCTGGCCGGCCTACTCCCGTGGTCGCAGGCCGGCTTCGCGTTCACGACCTGGTGGATCGGCGACGGCATGGGCGTGCTCCTTCTCACCCCGCTCCTGCTGGCCTGGGCCGGCGGCGTGCGGGGCTGCCGCCTCGGACGCGAGGAACTGGCGGTCATGGCGGGCCTGACCGCATTTGGCCTGGTGCTGGGTCTGCGCTCCGAGTTCGCGTTTACGGTCGCCGGGGTGCCGCTGCTGCTGTGGGCCGTCTTCCGTTTCGACCCCCGAGTCTCTTTTATCCTGATCACCGCTTTCGCCGCAGCGACCATTGTGACCCAGGTCTTCGGCCATGGACCGTTTGTCAGCGGTCAACCGGCGGAGCAGCTCCTCTTGCTGCAGTTGTTTCTCGGATCGCTGCTTGCGCCCCTGCTGGTCCTCAGCGGCGCCCTCACCGAGCGCGAGACCCCCGCGGGGGTCAATCTCCGCCCGACCCATGTCTTCGGCGCGGCTTGCTTCCTGCTGACGGCCGTCACCGTCACCGCCGGGACCTACTACTATCGGAGCTTGGAGCGGGAACACCGCGCGGCGATTGAGCAAAACCTGACGGTCATTGCGCAACTGAAAATCGGCGAGCTGGTGCAGTTCCGCTCCGAGCGGATGGCCGATGCCATGATTCTCAGCAACAACCCCGCGATTGCCCAACTGGTGCGCCGCTTTTTCACGCAGCCGGCGGACGCAGATGCCGCCCGGATGCTCCAGGCCTGGCTCGCGAAATACCGGGGTCACTATCAGTATGACGAAGTTTTTCTGCTCGATGTGCAGGGCGTGGTGCGCCTCTCGGCTTCCGAATTTCCGGTGCAGGTCTCGGCGGCGCTTCGGGTGCATCTGCCTGAAGCCCTGCGGTCGGCCCAGCCGCAATTTGTGGACTTTTACCGGCACGAAAATAACCAGCAAATTTATTTGTCCCTCTTGGTGCCGGTCCACGACGCCACCGCCGGCGGCCGACCGCTGGGCTTGCTCGTCCTGCGCATGGCTCCGCAATCGTATCTTTATCCCTTTATCCAACGCTGGCCCACGGCCAGCCCGACGGGCGAAACCGTGCTCGTCCGACAGGAAGGCAACGAGGTGGTTTGTCTGAATGAGCTCCGCTTTCGCCCCAATTCAGCCCTGCGGGTGCGCCTGTCGCTGGCTCAAACCGAAAAGCCCGCCGTCTTGGCCGCCCTCGGCCGGACCGGGATCATCCCGGGCGTGGACTATCGCGACGTGCAGGTGCTCGCCTACGCCCAGCGGGTGCCGGACTCGCCCTGGATTCTGGTGGCCAAGCTGGATGCCGCGGAGGCCTATGCGCCGCTCTGGGAGCAACTCACGCAGGTGGCGGTTATCACCGCCCTGTTGCTCGCCATCTCGGTGGCCGGAGCGGCGTTGGTCTGGCGAGAGCAAGGCCGGAAGTTTTTCCAAAGTCTGTTGGCCGCGGAACAGGCGCAACGGGAAGTCGAAGCGCGTTACCACCTCTTGTTTGAACGGGCGAATGACGGGATCATGCTGCTGGCGACCGACGGCCAGGTGATCGACGCCAACGCATCGTGCGCGCGTCTGCACGGCTACCGGGCGGAGGAAATGGCCGCGCTGAACCTGCGGGCGCTGGTCACCCCCGAGACGGCCCAACAAGTTCCCGAGCGGATGGCCCGCCTGCTGGCCGGAGAAACCCTGGCCATCGAGGCGGCCCACCGTCGCAAGGACGGTTCAGTCATCTTGCTCGAGATGACGGCCAGCGCGGTTTCGTTCGGCTCAACGTCCTGCTTTCTATGCCTTTACCGCGACATTACCGAACGCAAGGAGACCGAGGTGAAGCTGGCCCTCAGCAACGAAATGCTTGAGCGCACCTCGGCGCTGGCCAAGATCGGCGGCTGGGAGCTGGCCCTGCGAACCACCGCGACCCCGTTTTCGCAGGCAACGACGCGCATCCACGAACTCAATGTCGCTGAGCTCACGGAGAAACTTTCCAACGTCGCGGAGAAGGTTTCTACCGAGAGGCCGTTTTCCGCTCATGAGGCTGGTCCGACCGTCGCGACCGCCATGCAAGCCGCAATCGCCCACGGCACGGCTTTCGACCTGGAATCGCCCTTTGTCACGGCCCAAGGGCGGCACCTCTGGGTGCGGGTCCAGGGCTACGCCGTGCTCGAGAACGGCAAGGTGACCAAGCTGCGCGGCACCCTCCAAGATCTCACCGAGCACAAGCAGGCGCAGGAGCAGACCGGGCGGTTGCTCACCGAGATGAAGGAGTCCCATCAGGCATTGCTGGGCGTGATCGAGGATCAGAAGGCGACCGAGGAGGTCTTGCGGCAGAGCGAGGAACGCTACCGGCTCCTCTTCGAACACAATCCGCTGGCGATGTGGCTCTATGAGCGCGGAACCCTCCAGTTTCTCGCCGTCAACGAAGCGGCCGTGCAGCGCTACGGCTACACCCGGTCGGAATTCCTCGCCATGACGCTCCGGCAAATCTGCAATCCGGAAGACGTGCCCGCCCTGCTGGAGCGGCTGGCCGCGGAGAGCCCGACCGCCAACACCACGGCCGAATTGCGGCACCGGCGGAAGGACGGGGCCACGCTCCATGTGGAAACCTTCTCCAGCCCGCTGAACTTTGCCGGCCATTCCGCCCAGCTGTCGCTCATCAACGACATCACGGAGAAAAAACTGTTCGAGCAAAAATTTCTGCACGCGCAGCGGCTGGAGAGCGTCGGCATGCTCGCCGCGGGCATCGCACACGATCTCAACAATATGCTCGCCCCCATCGTGTTCGCCGCGCCGCTGCTGCGCCCCCGCCTGTCCGCGGCGCGCGACCTCAAGATCATCGACACCATCGAGCTGAGCGCGGCGCGGGGCGCGGCACTCGTGCGGCAGATCCTGGGGTTCGTGCACACCACCTCCAGTGAGTTTCAGCCCACCCAGGTGAAACACCTCGCCCGCGACATCATCAGCCTGATTCAGGAGACCTTTCCTAAATCGATCCAGTTCGATTACCAGGTCCCCACGGATCTCTGGCCCGTCACGGGCAATGCGACGCAGATCCACCAGGTGCTGCTCAATTTGTGCGTGAACGCCCGCGACGCCATGCCCTCGGGCGGCACCCTGCGCCTCGTGGTCGCCAACCGCCGGCTGACGGACGCCGAGGCCGAGGTCATCCCCAACGCCGCGCCAGGCGACTGGCTCATGATCGAGGTCAGTGACACGGGCACGGGCATCAGCCCCGAGGTGATGCAGCACATCTGGACGCCGTTTTTTACCACCAAGGACCCCGGCCACGGCACCGGGCTGGGGCTGACGACGGTTCGCAGCATCGTGCTCAACCACCACGGCTTCATCGAACTGCAGACGGCCGCGGGCCAGGGCACGGTTTTCCGCATCTATCTGCCGGCTAAGGCCGGCGAAGTCGCCCGAGTCGTTGCCGCCTCCCCGGTCGCTCCCACCCCCGGCCACGACGAACTCATCCTCGTGGTGGACGACGAAGCCGCCATTCGTGACTCCATCACCGCCATACTCAAGGAACGCGGCTATCGCGCCGTGAGCTGCGCCGATGGAGTGGAGGCGCTTGCGCTGTTCAACGCCCGGCCCAAGGAATTCTCGCTCGTCATCACCGATGTCGACATGCCGAGGCTCGGCGGGGCGGTCCTGGTCCACGCCCTGTTGGAGATTCGCCCCGACATTCAACTCCTCGCCATCAGCGGGCTGTCTGCTCGCGGCGCCGAGCACATCGATACCCCGAGCATCCAAACGATGGTGCACGAGTTCCTCCACAAACCGTTTCAGACTGAAGTACTGCTCGATGCCGTGCACCGGCTGCTTCATCCGCCCCAGAGTTCCTAAACCGCCAGCCCCGGCTGCCTCCTGCAGCCTAGCCAACACGCGGTAACCCCGCGCCCCCGGATCACGGGCGCACCAACCTCCCCGAAGACCACCCGGTGGAATCGGGCGCCTCGCAGCCCGTCTGGCCTAGAAACTCAGCCGGGTGCGCAGTCCCACCACCAAGGCATCGCCCACCGCGCGGGAGCCGCCGGGCTGGCGGATCCATTGCAGGTCGGGGGTGAAGCTCCACCGGTCGCCTAGGACAACCTGGTAGCTGAGTTCGACGACCCCTTCCCCCTCCGACTCCACCGTCGCACCGGCCGCACGCTCGGCGCGGCGATAACCGTCGCTGAGCCGGACCCAGGCCAGCCCCAGGCCCAGGGTGTCCGCCGGCCGCCCCGGCAGCAGCCCGGTATAACTCAGGCCCGCATCGGCCGCCTGGCTGTACAGGTTGCGATCCCCCGGGCTGAATCCCGCCCGGACGAATCCGGTCAGTCCCCGGATGGCCTCGCCGCCGGAGGCCCCGGCACCAGCACCGGGTTCACGCCAGAGCATTTGCTCGGCCACCAGATAGATCCCGTAGTTTCCCGCGTGGCTTAGGCCCGGGTCGGCCAAGTCGGCGAAATCCGCCGTGTGCCCCCACGCTCCTACCTTGAACCGGCCCGGCCGAACTGCTCCCTCCGGCCCGCGTGACCAGGCCACGTCGAGCTCCGTCAGGGCGAAGGTCCCCT
>JBAXWQ010000149.1:0-8133 GCA_037128315.1 Opitutia bacterium
CCAGTCCCGGAGCTCCGGCGCGGCCGGGAGGGGCATGGCGGATCAGGCCTGGAGCACGGCCGCGAGCTTGGTCGCGTCGCCGCCGCCGCCCATGGCGAAGTCGGGCTTGCCGCCGCCCTTGCCGCCGAGCTGGGCGGTGAGGGCGCCGATCAGCTTGCCGGCCTGGTGCCCGGCCTGGATCGCCTCGGGCGAGCAGAACGCCACGAGGCTGACCTTGCCGTCGAAGAGGGTGCCGAGCCGGACGACGCCGGGGCCGACCTTGTGCAGCACCTGGCTGCCGAGGGACCGGAGCGCGTCGGGGCTGTCGGCGCTGACCACGGCGGAGACCCATTTGAGGCCGTCCTTGGCGACGGCGCCGGCGGCGAGCCGGTCGGCGAGGCCGGCGGTGGCCTGCGACTCGAACGCCTTCAGTTTCTTCTCGAGCTCCTTCTGGTGGGTGAGGAGCGCCTCGAGTTTCAGGCCGACGTCCTTGGGGCCGGCGTTGAGCCGGAGGTTGACGGCCTTGAGCGCGGCCTCCTCGTGGGCGACAAAGTCGAGCGCGGCCTGGCCGGCGACGGCCTCGAGGCGGCGGGTGCCGGCGGCGATCGCCATCTCGGCGGTCACCTTGATGAGCCCGATCTCGCCGGTGGTGGCGACGTGGGTGCCGCCGCAGAGCTCGCGGCTGTAGCCGCCGATGTCCACGACGCGGACGATCCGGCCGTACTTGTCGCCGAAGAAGGCGAGGGTGTCGGCGGGCTTCTGGTCGAACTCGGTCTCGTAAACGGTGACGGCGGCGTTGTCGATGACCTGGGCGTTGACGAGCTGCTCGATCTCGAGGAGCTGCGCGGGCGTGACGGCCTCGAAGTGGGAAAAGTCGAAGCGCAGGCGGTCGGCGGTCTTGGACGTGCCGGCCTGGCGGACGTGGGTGCCGAGCACGCGGCGCAGCGCCCAGTGGATCAGGTGCGCGGCGGAGTGGTGGCGGTTGATGGCGCGGCGGCGGGGCAGGTCGACGTGCAGGGTGGCCGCGGCGGGCGCGGCGAGCTGGGCCGCGGGTCCGGCGGCGGACTCGGCGGAGAGCTGGTGCAGGTGGCGGCCGGTCTTGTCCTTCACGCAGCCGACGACCTCGAGCTTCTGGCCCTGGATCAGCGCGTGGCCGGCGTCGCCGGTCTGGCCGCCCATCTCGGCGTAGAACGGGGTCTGGTCGAAGACCAGGTAGGTGTCGGGCCCGGACCTCACGACGTCGACGAGCTGGGCGGACGTGACGCTGGTGGCGGTCAGGGTGTAGCCGGTGAACGGGGTGGCGACGGCCTTGGCGTCGCCCTCGGTCGCCGCGACGATGACGTCGGTCTTCCGGGCGGCCCGGCCGCGCTCGCGCTGCTTGGCCATCTCGGCCTCGAAGCCGGCGACGTCCACCGTCAGGCCGCGCTCCTGCGCGAGCAGCTGGGTCATGTCCAGCGGGAAGCCGTAGGTGTCGTAGAGCTCGAAGGCGGTGGTGCCGGCGACCTGGGTCGCGGTGCCGGTGTGGCGGGAGGTGAAGACCTGCAGCCCGCGGTCGAGGGTGCGGCCGAACGATTCCTCCTCGGCGCGGACGGCGCGCTCGATCATGACGCGCTGGGTGGCGAGCTCCGGGAAGACGGCGCCGAGCGAGGCGACGACCGGGGCGACGAGGGTGGTGAAGTCGCCGATCTTGAGCCCGAGGGACTTGCGGCCGTAGAGGATGCCGCGGCGGAGGATGCGGCGGATGACGTAGTTGCGGCCCTCGTTGCTGGGGAGGATGCCGTCGGCGATGGCGCAGGCGACGCAGCGGGCGTGGTCGGCGAGCACCCGGAAGGCGACGTCGACCTGCTGCTGCTCGCTCAGGCCGGTGCGCGCGGTCGGGACGGTGCCAGTGTAGGTCTTGCCGGAGAGCGCGGCCAGCTGGTCGAAGGACGGCTGGAACACGTCGGCATTGTAGTTGGACGGCTCGGCGGTGAAGTCGGTGAAGCCCTTGGTCGTGGCGTGGATGCCGGCGACGCGCTCAAAGCCCATGCCGGTGTCGACGTGGCGGGCGGCGAGGGGGGCGAAGGTGCCGTCGGCGTTGGCGTTGAACTGGATGAAGACGTGGTTCCAGATCTCGATGCAGCGCGGGCTTGAGGAGTTGACCAATTTCCGCCCGGCCGCCTCGTCAGCTGCCGGCAGCAGGTTGAAATGCACTTCCGAGCAGGGCCCGCAGGGCCCCGTGTCACCCATCATCCAGAAATTGTCCTTCTTGTTGCCGTTGACGATGTGGACGGCGGGATCGAGGCCGGCGGCCTTGAACAGACCGGCCCAGATGTCATAGGCCTCCTGGTCGAAGTCGGCGGGGTCACCCTTGGCCTTGTCGGGAGAATAGACGGTGGCGAAAAGCCGCTGGGGCGGAATGCCCCACACCTTGGTGAGCAGTTCCCAGCCCCAGGTCAGCGAGTCCCTCTTGAAGTAATCGCCAAAGGACCAGTTCCCCAGCATCTCGAACATGGTGTGGTGGTACGTATCAAAGCCGACGTCCTCGAGATCGTTGTGCTTGCCGCCGGCCCGAATGCATTTCTGGGTGTCGGCGACGCGCTTCCATGGGGCGGCCTGGTCGCCGAGGAAATAGGGGACAAACTGGTTCATGCCGGCGTTCGTGAACAGCAGATTGGGCGCCGTCGGCATGAGCGAGGACGACGGCACGATCGCGTGCTGCTTGGAGGCGAAAAAATCGAGAAACGACTGGCGGATCTGGGCGGAGGTCATTGCAGATGGGAGAGGGGAGGTCAGCAACCGGAGGCCGGAAAGGCAAGAACAGGAATTTACGTTTGCGAACCCGCCGGGGCCGACAATCCTTGGGGCAGTGAAAATCCATGTGCTGCCCTCCGGGCCCATCCAGACCATCGGCTACCTGCTCACCGAGACCAAGTTGGGGGAGGCCATACTGATCGACGCCCCGGGCGGGATTGGGGAGAAGATCAGGCCTTTGCTCGCCCAGGACGGCTGCCAGCTCAAGGAACTCTGGCTGACGCACGGTCATTGGGATCATACGCAGGACTCCGCCAAGATTAAGCGCGAGTTTGGCGTGGTGGTGCGCGCGCACCGGGCGGATCAGGCGCTGATCGAGACGCCGGAGATCATGGAGGAGTTCATGGGCGCCCGCATGGGATTGGAGCCGGTAAAGATCGATGCCTTTCTGGGCCAGGGCGACAAATTGACGGCGCTGGGCCGTAGCTTCGAGGTGCGGCATGTGCCCGGCCATTGCCCGGGAAATATCCTGTTCTTCGCCCCCGCGGCCCCGGGAGCAGACGGTCGCGGCATGCCTACCGCCTTCGTGGGTGATGCCCTCTTCAAAGCCGGCGTTGGCCGCTGGGACCTGCCCGGGGGCAGCTTTGACCTATTGGCCAAGGCGATCCGGGAGCAGATCTACACGCTGCCCGACGAGACCATTGTCTTTCCAGGACACGGTCCGCGCACCAGCGTGGCCGAGGAGAAGGCCAGCAATCCCTACGTGCCCGGGAGCACTCCGGCCTCAACCCCATGACCGATCGCGAGAGCCAGACTTATTTCATGCGCCGCGCCTTGGCCGCGGCCCGGCGGGGCTGGGGGCTGACGCATCCCAATCCCATGGTCGGGGCGCTCCTGGTCGAGAATGGCGAGGTGGTGGCGGAAGGCCATCATGCGAAGGCCGGCGAGCCGCATGCCGAGATCAATGCGCTGCGCCTCCTGGGGCGGAAGCCGCGGCCGGATGCCACGCTCTATGTGACCCTCGAGCCGTGCTGCACGCACGGCCGGACCCCGCCCTGCACCGACGCCATTGTCGATGCCGGCATTGCCCGCGTAGTGGTCGGGGCGACGGATCCGAATCCGGCCCATGCGGGCAAGGGCTTCGAATTGCTCCGGGCCGGGGGCGTCGAGGTGGAGAGCGGGATATTGGCGGACGAATGCGCCGACCTGAACCTGATCTTCAACCATTGGATGACGACCGGCCGGCCGCTCTTCGCGGCCAAGTCCGGGGTGACCCTCGACGGCAAGGTGGCGACCCGCACCGGCGACTCCCAATGGATCACCGGCGAGTTGTCGCGGGCCGATGGGCACCGCTGGCGCCGGCTGTTTCCGGCCATTGCCGTCGGTGCGGGCACGGTGCGGGCCGACAACCCCCGGCTGACCGCCCGGCTGGGGGCGGAGGAATGGTGCCCGTGGCGCTTCGTTTTCGACGGTTTGCTCCGCACCGTGAATGACAAGGTGATGCCCAATGTGTACACGGACGAATTCCGCGAGCGGACCATCGTGGTGACGACGTCCCACGGCGGCATGGGCTATGTGCGCAAACTGAGTGCACTCGGGGTCAAGACGTGGATCCTGCCCTCCGCTTCCGCCAAGGTAAATTTCATGGACTTCCGCCAGCGTTGCGCAGCCGAAGGCATCACCGGGGTGTTCTTTGAGGGCGGGGCCCAGTTGCTGAGCGAGCTGCTGCAGAGCCGCGAACTGGACTATCTCTTCACCTACCACGCCCCGGTGCTGTTCGCCGACGACAAGGGCAAAAGCATCCTGCGCGGCCTGCGCACGGAAACGATGGAGCAGGCGGTCCGCCTGACGGGGGTGCGCCATGAATTGCTGGGCGATGATGCCCTGATGCGCGGCTTCCTGCAGTATCCGGAGAAAATGACGATCGATGAGGCGACCTTCAACCGGACGCTCTATGGGGAGTGACATTCGGCATATACATCTGGCCACGGGCAACGCGCACAAGGCGCAGGAATTTCAGGCCCTGGCCAATGCGGCGCATTTGGGGCTGAAGATATTGCCGGCCGCAAGCATGCCGGCAGTGGTGGAGGACACGGGAACCTTCACGGGCAACGCCCGGAAGAAAGCCGCGGCCCTCAAGGCTATTTTACCCGCTGATGCGTGGGTGCTCGCGGACGATAGCGGGCTCTGCGTGGCCGCGCTGGCCGGGGCGCCGGGCGTCGAATCCGCTTACTTTGCCGGTCCCCACGGCGACCCCCGCGCCAACCTCCGCAAACTGGTCGAAGTGATGGCGAATGTGCCGGACGACCGGCGCGGCGCTTACTTTGTCTGTGTGCTGTGCCTGCAGGGGCCGAATGGCGTCGCGCAGGTCGTCGAGGAGCGCTGCCCGGGTAGACTCGCGCGGGAGCCGTCGGGTGGCAATGGGTTCGGCTATGATCCCTTGTTCGTCCCTGACGGCTATGTCCAGACCTATGCCGAGCTGGATGAATCGGCGAAAAACCAACTCAGCCACCGGGGCCGGGCCTTTGCCCAACTGGCAAGGTGGCTCAGCGGTTTGTGACCTTCGGTGCGGGCTCCAGACTGGTCCAAATCCCTTCAATCTCGGATTGGAGCGGCTTGAGCTGCCGGAGCGGTCCTTCGGCAATGAACAGATAGGCCTGCGACTCATCACCGGCGACGACGATGATCTGGCCTAGGGCAGGGGAGTTGGGCGCAGCCGGGGTGATCTCCAGCTGGCGAATGCGCGTGCGCCAGCCGAACAGCCGGGTCAGTCCTCCATTCACGGTGGAATCGTCGTCCACGATAACCCGGGATTGATCGGTGGGGGCGCGGACCAAGCCACTGGGCACACTGCCCCAGGCGTTGCCGGCCAGCAGCTGGCGCACCACCGGTCCCGTGAGGTAACTCACGCTGATGGATATCTGGGGATTCCGTTGGTTGGCCCAGGCGATGCCGAGTTGGGGCGCGGCCATCCGGTTCCAGTCAGCGAGGTGATCAAAATCGATTTCCAACGCGATTCCGCGGGCGAAAGTGATCACCTGCTTGGCCAGCGGGAAACCGTCCCAGACATATTCGCGCCGGGATAAAACGGCGGGGGTCGCCACAGCCACGGGACCGGGTTTGCGATTGTCCGTGATCGTCGACTGGGCCCCCGGGTTGGCGGCCAACGGGCGAGCGCCCAAAAACTGGGCCTCAGCCTGACTGACCAGCAAGAGGCACGCGGCAAAAATGAGGTGGGAGGAAGGCATGGCTTACATGCTGGTGAAGCCCAGCGTGGTGTTGTTGAGCAAGGTGTTGAATTGGGTGGCGGTCAGGTCCGCATACGTCACGCGCCGGAAGGTCCGCAGCATGGGGGTGCCGGGAGGTTGGCGGCCATTTTGGAACATGTCGCTGAAGCCCCACTCGCGGGTCGGCGGATCGTAGCGGGCGGAAGACCAGGGACCCGTGGCGATGGTGCTGTTGAACAGGGCCACCATGGATCCGCGGTAGCGCAGGCGCTGATTGGTCCAATTTTCATGGAAACGGGGGAAGTTTTCCACTCCGCCCGAGTAGGATGAGCCGCCGCTGCCGGAGGTGGCGACATTCCCGGTGAGGATGGCGGCGGCGATCTCGGTCTTTGTGGCCGTGAGTTTGGTGCTGGTGTAGGTCGAGGCATCGCCGGTGGGCAGGCCGCCACTCCACCAGGCGTTGGAGAGAATGTTGACGGAGTCGGCGATCACCGCGACCGGAGATTCGTTGTCCTTGGAGAGCGCGACCGAGGCGGCGGTTTCCGGGTTCGCGACCGCCGACCCGCTCCGGGTGCCGGTATCCGCGCCGGGCGAATTGAGATTGCCGACGATGTAGATCGGGGCGTTCGTGGCCACGGTGAAGCCATCCGGGGCCGTGGCGCCGCCGGTCGCCGTCTTGCGGTTGGGCACCTGGGCGCCGTTGACCAGCCGCACGGCGGTGCGGCTGCCGCTGGCGGCGCAGGAGGCGACATCACTTGTCGCCGTGAAGCCCTGCGTGGGGCGCTCAACATCCACATAAACCTGCCCGTTCCAGCCACCACTGGCATCCAGATTCCAGTCGGCCCCGTTCACCTGCAGATTGGTGGCCAGACCGGCCGTCGTGGAATTGACCGCGGTGCGCAGTTTGCCGACGTCCAGGTCGACGGTGTTCACATTCACGTTTTCCCGGAAATCTTTCATGTTGCGGTTGTTTTTGATCACGCCGGTCGGAAGGGTGACAATCTTCGATGGATTGGCGGTCCGCCAGGCGGTGCGCAGCGCCGCCGTGCTCTGGGACTTGTAGGCGGCGGCATCCGCAGCATTGGTGAAGGCGACCGGAGCCGGCGGCGTGCCGCCGGAGTTGGCTTCCTGCAGAATATAGAGGCCGGCCTTGTTGGCATATTTCTGGGCTTCCAGCGTGGCGTTGGCGCTGCCGGAGGTGTCCGGCGGCTCAATCAAGGTATGGGCGGTCGCACTGTTGCCGGCGGTGATGGCCGGCAGGTTCTGGGCAACGATGCCCATGTTGGAATCCTGCACGTTGCCGCGCCAGGCCTGCGAGGCGATCTGGGCAAACGTGTTCCCGGTGGAGCGGCTCGACAGGTTGGAATCGATGTAGGTCGTGCCGAGGGCGGCCCCGGCTGCCGTGCGGATGCTCGAGTCGTTGATGGCGATGGTGTCGGGCGTGTTGTTGAGGTCGACGTCGAGTCCGTTCGTGAAGTAGATGTCCTTGCCGGTGGACCGGCCGGAAGCAATCGCGTCCGCCGTGAACCGGCCGGCGGTCGTGAAGGTGGAAAGGAACTTGAGGGTGCTGCCGGAGTTGGTGGTCATGTGCGTGTCCACATTCGAATGCACCGGGCCGCTGATCGTCATGTTGGGCCCCGGGTGAAGCTCCATGGTGATGTTATAGAAAATGGCATAGTTAAAGAGAAACACATCCCGGATCTCAATGGATTGGGTGGCGTACTGGGTTTCACTCAGGCCGGGCACCGACCCGGTCGCTGAACTCAGCAGGCGGAGGGTTTGCGCCCGCACCCACTGCCCCCGGAGAGGGTCGTAGGCATTGCCCGGATCGGCCGGATCGACATAGCGGCGGGTCGAATCGGTGTATTGGCTGGCCCAGAAATTGAGGCTGGAGGAGTCCACGTTATTATACGTGCCGGTGCCCGTGGCAAACAGGGTGGCCTTGCGGGTGCTGCCGGCGGTGAGGGGGGAGCCGCGCAACTCCCCGGTCGAAAAATTGATGTTCGCCTGCAGGCGGGTCATGATCTCAGCCGAGCCATATTCCAGCATCGCCTCGGCGGCATTCTTGGCCTGGAAGCGCAGCTGATTGCGCTGGTTGAGACGGAATTCGGAACCGGCATAGCGGAGCAGGACGGCGGCCGTCAGGCTCAGCAGGAAGGAGAAGATCAGAACCGTGGCGAGGGCGTAGCCCGAC
>JBAXWQ010000015.1:0-22276 GCA_037128315.1 Opitutia bacterium
CCCCTTGGGCCCGGGCTTCCTCACCGATGGCCACACCTACCCGGCGGACCAGGTGCCGGAGTGGTTGGCGAAGATTCCGGCCAGCAAGCCCGGCAGCTGAACTGGGGTCAGCTGACCCTGGACTGGTAACAGTCCGGCCGTAGCGGCGTGATCAGCTTACCAGGAAAAAATCGGCCCAGGCCCAAAAAAGAAGGCGCACCCTGTAGGTGCGCCTCGAACTGGATCCAAAGCAGGATCTCAGCGCACCACAAACATGATATAGCGGAAGGCGCCGCGGTAGTAGACGAAGGCCAGGTTGCGCCCCTCATGCAGCTCGCGCTTGGCCGAGGCGAGGTCCGTGACCGGCACCCGGTTCAGCTGCATGATCACGGCACCCTGCGGGAACGATTCCCGGTAGGTCGAGGTCGGCGCGATGTCCGTGATGATCAGCCCGTCGATCCGGTCATCGATCCGCAGTTCCTTGCGCAAATCGGCGGTCAGGCTGGTAACGCTGATGCCGGGCAGGAATTCGCCTTCGGTCGCGTTGTCGTCCGGCAACTTGCCGAGGGTGACCTCCTTGGACTCGGGCTTACCCTCCCGGATGAATTTAACCGTGATCTTCGTGCCCGGCAGGGTCTGGGCGATGATGAGGCGCAGGTCGTCCCGCGAGGTGATCGGCTTGTCGTTGATCGCGGTGATGATGTCCTCGCGCTTCAAGCCCGCCTTGGCGGCCGGGCCATCCGCGGGGTTGAGATCGGTGATGATGACGCCCTTGGCGTCGGGCTTGAGGCCGAAGGACTCCAGCAGATCCGGGGCGAGCGCATCCGTCGCAACCCCGAGATAGCCCCGGGAAACCGTGCCGGTCTCGATCAGGCTGTTCATGATGCTGTTCGCGAGGTTGATGGGGATGGAAAAGCCGATGCCGATATTGCCCTGCGAATTGGAGATGATGGCCGAGTTGATGCCGACGAGCCGGCCGCGGGCATCGATGAGGGCGCCGCCTGAGTTGCCCTGGTTGATGGCGGCGTCGGTCTGGATGAAGTCCTCGTAGCCGGCGACTTCATCGAGGATGCCGACGCGCCGGCCGGTGGCGGAGACTATGCCCATCGTGACGGTCTGGCCGACGCCCAGCGGGTTGCCGATGGCGAAGACCACATCGCCCACGCGGAGTTTGCCGCTGTCCGCCAGGGTGGCGGCGGGGAGATGATCGGCGTCGATCTTGATGACGGCCACGTCGGTCTTGGGGTCGGTGCCGATGACCTTGGCGGTGAGTTCGCGTTCGTCGTTCAGCAACACCTTGAGTTCATCGGCGCCCTCCACCACGTGGTTGTTCGTGATGATATAGCCGTCGGCGGAGACAATGACCCCCGAGCCGAGCCCGCGCTGGGTCTGCTCGCTGCCCTTCAGGCCCTGCTGGCGGAGAAATTCGGGCACCTGCTGCCGCACCAGCTTGCTGGAGTAGACCGAGACCACGGCGGGGCGGATGCTTTCCAGCGCATCGGCGTAGCTGGTGACGATGACGGACTTGTTCTCGCTGATCGGGCTCGCGTCGATCTTGAGCACCGGTTTCTGGACCGGCACGGTGGACTTGGCCTTGGCGGGCGACTTCTCGGCGGCGAGCAGGCCAATGACGAGGCCGAGGGACGTAAGGAGCAGGGCAGCCAACTTGGATTTCATAGTGAGATAGTGCGCACAATGACAGGACCCGCAAGGGGCGGTTCCACCCCAACCTAGGATGCGGCCCCAGAAATAACCCTGATAAAATGGGCACGGTGTAGGTCGGGGTTTATCCCCGACAACGGGCCAAATGTCGGGCGTAAAGCCCGACCTACAAGAGCAGGATACTTCCGGGACCGCATCCTAGAAGCCCTTTATTTTGAAAAGGCTCGTGACGCTCTCGTTGGTGTTGATGCGCAAAATGGCTTCGCCGAGCAAGGGGGCGATGCTCAGGACGGTAATGGGGAGCCCGCGGGTGTCGATAGGCACGGAATTGGTGGTGATCAGCTCGTCGATCAGGCCGCCCTTGAGCCGCTCATAGGCGAGTTCGTTGAGCACACAATGGCTGACGGCGGCGCGGATGCTCTTCGCCCCATGGTCCTTCAGGAGCTTGGCCGCGGAAGTCAGGGTGCCCGCCGTTTCCGTGATATCATCCACCATCAGCACATCGCAGCCCGCGACATCGCCGACCAGGCTCATCGCCTTGACGGCGGTGGCGCTGGTGCGCTTCTTGGCCACCAGGCCCAAGGTGGCACCGAGGACGTCGGCGTAGGCGGAAGCCATCTTCATGCCGCCGATGTCCGGGGAGACCACCACCAGATTGTTGCTCCGCTTGGTGGCCAGGTACTGGAAGAAAACGGGGGAGGCAAAGAGGTGATCCACCGGGATGTCGAAGAACCCCTGGATCTGCTGGCTGTGGAGATCCATCGTCAGGACCCGGTTGGCGCCCGCGGACATGAGGAGATTGGCCACCAGCTTGGCGGTGATCGGCACCCGGGGCTGGTCCTTGCGATCCTGGCGGGCGTAGCCGTAGAACGGAATGACCGCCGTGATGCGCTGCGTCGAAGCCCGCTTGGCGGCGTCGATCATGATCAGCAGCTCCATCAGGTGGTGATTGGTCGGCGGGCAGGTGGACTGGATGAAGTAGGCGTCCGCCCCGCGGATGTTCTCGTTGATCTTAACAAACGATTCCCCGTCGGGGAAACAGGTGACGGTGGCATCCCCGAGGGGCACGCCGATGGACTGGCAGATTTCCTCTGCGAGTGCGCGATTGGAGGAGCCGGAAAAGATCTTGAGCCGCGTGTCGGTCATGTAGCCGCTGGACTAGCGGAGAATGCACCGAGCGAGAAGATTATTCTGCCGATTTTTCGAGCGCCTCGACCCGCTTGAAGAGGTCGGGCAGCCGCTGGTGCAGGATTTGCAGGCGGCGTTCGAGCATGTAGGGGATGGCCGGCGTGCCATTGACGTAGCTGCCCGCGGGCAGGTTGGCGGCGACGCCCGTCTGGCCGCCGACCTTGGCGGCCCGGCCGATCGTGATATGGCCGCCAATCCCCGCCTGTCCCCCCAAAATGACATAGTCCTCCAAGGTGGTGCTGCCGGAAATCCCGGTCTGGGAGATGATGATGCAGTGCTTGCCGATGATGACGTTGTGGCCGATCTGCACCAGATTATCGACCTTCGTGCCCTGCCCCACCACCGTGCGGCTGAACCGGGCGCGATCCAGCGTCGAATTGGCGCCGATCTCCACATCGTCCTCGAGTTCGACCGTACCGATCTGGGGCAGTTTGACGTGCCGGCCCTTCACCAGTTCATAGCCAAAGCCGTCGGAGCCAATGACCGCCCCGGGCTGGAGCCGGACGCGATTGGCCAGTGAGCAACGGGAGGCGATCG
Source organism: Opitutia bacterium (assembly GCA_037128315.1). Taxonomy (GTDB): domain Bacteria; phylum Verrucomicrobiota; class Verrucomicrobiia; order Opitutales; family Opitutaceae; genus Lacunisphaera. The sequence goes on from JBAXWQ010000015.1 coordinate 3,367, forward strand.
TGCAGCCCGGGGAGATCCAGCAATCTTCGCCCACCCGGGCCCCGGCGCCCACAAAAACGGAAGCCTGCAGCACGCTGCCGGGACCGATGGTGACGCCGGCTTCAACGACGCACAGGGGGCCGATGTGGGCAGTGGGAGCCACTTGCGCGGTGGCGGCCACCACCGCACTCGGATGGATGCCGGCGGCCGGCTTCGGCCAGAGCGACTGCTCGATGCGGGCGCAGAGGACAGCCAGGGCCACCGAGGGATTGGCCACAAAGATAAAGACCTGGTCCGGGTGGGGCTCACCGGCGTAGTCAGGCGGCAATAAAATGACCGAGGCCCGGCAGTCCGGCACCTGCGGCTTGTACTTGGAGTTGCCCAGGAATGACAGGTCGCCCGGGCCGGCCTGGGCCAGCGAGGCAATATCGCCAATCGTCCGCGCGGTACTGCCCGCGATGCGCTGGGCACCGACGATCGCGGCGATCTCGGCAGGGGTGTAAGCGACTGGCATGGACACAAAAAAGCCCTGTTCGGTGGAACAGGGCTTGGCAAGATTTCCTTACGGCTTCTTCGCCGGAGCCGGGGCCCCGACATTCGGCACCTTGAAGGCTGGCGCGGCGGCGGCCGGCGCGGCCGCAGGAGCGGCAGTCTTGGCGGCCGGAGTGGCGCTGGCCGGCGGTGCCGGCGGACGGTCCTTGTTCACTTCCTTCACCACTTCCTCAGTGATGTCGTAGCTGGGATCCGAGTAAAGGACGCTCGGGATGCCAAACAGGGTCGGGCCTGACTTGTCGACCACGAGGGTGGCACCCTGCTTCTTGGCCAGGTCATTGACGACCTTGGTGATTTCCTCGAGGAGGAGGTCGCGGTGGGTCTTGATCCGCTGCTGGAGTGAGCGCTGGGTATTGGTGCGGAAGTTCTGCACCTCACCCTGCTTGCGCTGGATGTCTTCCATCTTCTTCTGCCCATCCGCCTCGGCCTTGCTGCGGGCCTCGGCGGTCAGGACGGTGTTCTTGGACTGCTCCATGAGCTCCTTGTATTCGTCCACCAGGGCCTGGCCCTGCTTGTTGAGTTCCTCAACCTGTTCCTGCGCCTTCTGCTCGGCGTCGCGGAACTTGGCATTGGCCTCTTCCGTTTTGTAATGGCTGTCATAGATCTTGGCCATGTCGACCACGACCAGTTTCAGGGCCGGCTGCGCGAGCAGGGCGGTGGAACCGGCGCCGAAGGCAGCCAAGGATAGGAGGGTGCGGATCATCTTATTCATAGCGGATGGATATATGGGGGTTAAAACCGGGTGCCGAAGGAGAAATTAAACTGGGTGCCCTTCTTGTTATATTTGTCGTGGGTCAACGGTATGCCGAAATCGAGACTCAGGGGGGCGCCCGCAACGAACAGGCGCAGGCCAAAGCCCCAGTTGTCATTGTAATCGGCCGGGCTGAAGTCGTACGCATTCCGGTTGACGAAGCCGCCGTCGTAGAAGAAGGCAAAGCGGACCGGCTTAACCAGGTCGAAGGAGTACTCCAGGCTGACAAATCCGTAGGTTTTGCCGCCGGTCGGCTCGCCCGTGACATCCTTGGGGCCGACGGTGCGGAACTCAAACCCACGCAGGGTTTGGGGGCCACCGAGGAAAAACCGGTCATAGAAGGGCACGTCGGGAATGTAGGAGAAGGTCTGGGTCTGGACGTTGCCCGCCGCATCCGTGAAGCTAAAGGAGCGGCTGCGCGGCTTGGCGCTGTCGCCAAAACTCTCCGTCACTCCGGTGCGGCCGATCACCGACAGCACCTGGTCCTGGAACTCAGCCAGGGGGAAAAATTTCGAGCCCCGGAACTCCAGAAGGTAGTAATTGTTGTCCCCGCCCAAGGGGCCGCCGGCCACGCTCATGGTCAGGCTGCCGTAGTTGCCCCGGGTGGTATTGATGATTTTGTCGCGGGTATCCTGGGTCAGGCTGAGGCCGACCTTGGACGTCGAGGTTTGGCCGGACACCGCCTGAATGCTGGCCGGGGCTCCGGTGGAGACGTTGCTGATATCCACGACCTCGTAGATGTAGGACAACCGGCCTTCCAACCAGTTGAAGAGCCGCTTGCGCAGGTAGATTTCGCCACCCGTGCGGATTTCCGTGTAGTAGGAGCTGTTGTACTCGGAGGTGGTGCGGAAGAGCTGGAAGCCCAGGGCCAGCTCGCGTTCAAACAGCCAGGGTTCCTCGAAGGCGAGCACGAGCTCGCTGCTCTGGGAGCCGATCTGGAAGCGCAGCCGGAATTTCTGCCCGTCGCCCTGGAAGAAGGAACGACGGTTGAACAAGTCGAAGTTCGATTGCGTGATCTCGGCGAACACCACGGCCCGCTCCAGCGAGCTGAAACCGGCGCCGAAGGTCAGGTTGCCGGTGCGGGCCTCCTTGACCGAGATCTTCAGGTTGCGGCGGCCGGGGATGTTGGTCGACTCGGGTGTCACGTTGACCGGGTCCTCAAAGAAACGGGTGTTTTCCAGCCGCAGTTTGCTGATCTTCATCATGATCGAGCTGAACACGTCGCCGGGACCGATCACCAGTTCGCGGAGGATGACAATGCTCTTGGTCTTGTCGTTGCCCTCGATGTGGATCGTCTCCACCTGGAATTTTTCGCTCTCATTGATCTGGTATTCGATGTCAATGTTGCCCGTCTGCAGATTCGGTTTGCGCACCAGCCGGACCCGGGTCTCCAGGTAGCCGTCGCGGCCGTAGAAGTCCTCGAGGGACTCCACGTCCTTGTCGAGTTTTGACGGCATGAAGACCGCCCCCTTGACCTGCCGGGGCAGGTAGCGCAACAGGCGGGAAGGATAAATCTTGTTCCCGGAGAACGTGACCTCACCCACCTTGTAGCGGCGGCCCTCATTGACCCGGATCGTGATCACCAGCTTGTCCGGCTTCGGATAATCAAAGGAGATCTTGTCCTCGGCAATTTCCACATCGAGGTAGCCCTGCTCCTTGTAATAGTCGCGCAGCTTGCCCAGATCGGTGTCGAACTCGTCGTCCTTGAGCCGGCCGCCGCCGGTCAGCCAGGAAAACATGTGCCATTTCTTGGTCTCCATCTCACCGCGGAGCTTGCGCGCCTTCACGTGGTCGTTGCCGATGAAATTAATGATGCTGATCTTCACCTTGGCGCCTTCGCGGATTTTGAAGGTCACCGTGCCGAAGCCGGTCGTGCGGTTGCGATCCAGGCTGTAGGTGACCTGGGCCTGGTTATAGCCGTTCTTCTGGTAGAACTCGTAGATCTTCTGGGCGTCGTCCTTGATCTGCCGCTCGTCGAGGGCGCCGTTCGGGGCCGTCTTGATCTCCTTCTGCAGGCGCTTGGGCTTGTAGGCCTTGTTGCCCTCAAATTTCAGGCCCAGCACGCGAAACTTCGGGGTGACCTCCAGCACCAGGTTCACGATATTGCCCGAGACGGCCTCACGCTTCACCTCGATGAACTCGAACAGGCCGGTCTTGTACAAGGAGCGGATATCGCGGTCGATCAGCGCCTCATCCAGATCCGTATCCTCATGCAAGGCCATGTTGGCCCGCACGATTTGCTCACTGACGTTGGCCATGCCCACAAACTTGATCGTGATGGTGCCGATGTGAGACACCGGGGCAGCCTGCGCGGGAGGCGCATCAGCCGCCGTTTGTGCGCACATCGCCGAAAACCCCAAAAAGAGGAAAATTGAGCCGAGCAGAACCCGGAAAAACGGGTTACGGTGTGAAGTTTTCAAAGCGCGTAATTTCTTGAAGGAAAGTTAGTTTCAAGTCTCCTACCGGTCCGTTGCGCTGCTTGGCAACGATTAAATCCGCAGCGTTGGCTGCGGTCTGGAATTTTTCGTCAGAATCCTTGGGGCGGGAGAGCATTATGACCACGTCAGCATCTTGCTCAATGGAACCAGATTCGCGCAAGTCCGACAAGCGCGGGGTGCGGTTTTCCTTCTCCGATGAGCGGTTGAGCTGGCTTAGAACAATAACGGGGAGATCAAGTTCCTTGGCCATCGCCTTTAATCCGCGGGAAACCTCCGCCACTTGCTGTTCGCGGGGCGCCCGGGGGTCCGTCCCACTGATCAACTGGAGGTAGTCGACGATGATCAGGCCCAATTTCTTGCGCGCCTGGATGCGTCGCGCCTTGGCCCGCAACTCCATGATGGTCAGCGCACTGGAGTCATCAACCATGATGGGTGTTTTCTTGAATTCCTCGGCCGCCTGCCCGAGCGCATTGACCTCACGGCCATCCCGGCCGACCAGACCGTCACGCAGCAGCTTCATGTTCACCCGCGAACGGGCGCAGAGCATGCGCAAGGCGAGTTGGGATGAGCTCATTTCGAGCGAAAAGATCAGGGTCGGCACCGGCTCCTTGCCCGCCTTGGGCAGGGCGGCGGCCTCGGCAATATTCAGGGCAAAGCTGGTTTTGCCCATGGAGGGACGGGCCGCGATGATGATCATTTCCTGCCGCTGAAACCCGAAGGTCATCGCATCAAGGTCCTTGAAGCCGGAGGTTACGCCCGTGAGCTCACCTTTCTTCATCAGGAGCTTCGCGATGACGGTATTGGCCTCCTTGATCGACTCCTTGATTTCCTTCGCGCTGTCACTGACCCGGTCCTGGGTTACCGAGAAGAGATCCTGCTCGATCTTGTCGACAAACTCCTCGAGACCGCCCGTGAAACTGTAGGCCTTCTCGACCGCCCCGGTCGCCGCCTTGATCAGCTCGCGCAGGAGGTGCTTTTCCCGCACCTTCTCGATGAAATATCCGGCATGCGCCGTCGTCGGGATCTTGCTGGTCACCTGCATCAGGTAGGCGAAGCCGCCGATCTGCTCGAGCTGGCGGCGGGTCCGAAGCTCCTCCGCGAGCATTTCCAGGGTCACCGGCGGGCTTTTTTGATAGAGCTCGACGATGACCTGAAAGAGCAGCTGGTTGGCCGGCCAATAAAAAGCCTCCGGCCCGATCCGGGCCTCCAGGCAGCGGGAAATCGTGTCAGTGCCGTCCAGCAGGCAGCAGGCGATCACATGCTGCTCCGCCTCCTCGCTGGCGGGTAGGGATCGGGCCGGCGCCCCGGCCGCCGTCCGCTCCGCGGGGACGGGAGCGGAGCCAGTCCGGCGATAATCTGCGACTGTATCTGCCATTCGAATCCTAATTTTTCCTGCCTTGGGCTGAGATCAGCAAGGTTTTAATACTCTCAATTTATTCTCATTCGCAGGCGCGAGCTCTGCATCGTAGCGGCCGGCGCTTGCCGTGCCGTAGTGCCGGGCGAAGGCCGGTCCACGCCTGTCGGTAGGGCACTGGTGAACGACAGGCAGGGACGACTGTCGCTACTCGGACCGGGACTGCGCGATGCAATTTTCATTGGCGATCAAGCCGCGTGGCCTGGGGTCATAAAAAAAGCTGCGATGGGAGCACCGCAGCTTTGTGGTCGGAAGGGGCCAGCGAATTACTGGGCGGCGGGCTCGATGATGTTTTCCGAGACGACGTCGAAGCTCAGGTCCACGCTGACGTCAGCGTGCAGCTTGATCTTCACCTCGTGCTTGCCGAGGGTCTTGATCGGCTGGCCGAGGTGGATGCGGCGCTTCTCGATCGTGATGCCGGCCGCCGTGAGCTTCTCATGAATGTCGTTGGCGGTGACGGCGCCGAACAGCTTGCCACCCTCGCCCGTCTTCACGGCGATGGCGATGCCGGCCTTGGCGATCTGCTTGGCGAGGGCCTGGGCGCCGTCGAGTTCCTTGGCTTCGCGGAGGCCGCGGGCCCGCTTGAGGGATTCGACGTGCTTGCGGTTGGCCTGGGTGAGCGGCACGGCCTTGCCTTGGGGCAGGAGGAAATTGCGCGCATAACCGGCGCGGACTTTGACCTGGTCGCCTTCGGCGCCGAGGCCGTCGACAGGTTTGAGGAGGAGGATTTCTTGATTAGCCATGATCGGAACGGTGTTGAGGATATTGGTTTAAAGTTGGGCGACGGGGGCCGTTTAGAACGGCACGTCTTCGTCGAGATTTTCCTGCGGGGCGGCGGGGGCGGCGGGCTTGGGGGCCGCGCTGCGGGGCGCCGGGGCCGAGTAGCGGGGTTCGCCCCCACCTTCGCCGCCACCGGGGGCGGCGCCATCCGAGCGGCCGCTGCCGAGGAACTGGAAGTTCTCCAGCACCACCTTCATGCGGCTGCGTTTTTCCTTGGTGGTCTTGTCCTCCCACTGGTCGAGGCGCAGGCGGCCCTCGACGAACAGCGGGCGGCCCTTGGTGCAGTACTTGGCGATCGTCTCGCCCTGTTTGCTCCAGGCCTCGATGTCGATATAGGTCACTTCCTCGCGCTCGCCGCCACTCTCGTCCTTGAACTTGCGGTTCACGGCGAGGCTGAACTGGCAGATGGCCGTGCCCTTCGGCGTGACCCGCAGCTCGGGGTCGCGCGTCAGGTTGCCGATGAGCATCACTTTGTTGAGATTGGCCATGGTAGGGGGGCGCGGGGCGGAGACGCGATCAGGCGTTCTCGACCAGGGCGCGGTAGACGGTGTCGTTGAGGCGCAGGCGCTCGTGGAGCTGGGCGGGAGCCGCCGCGGGGGCGGCGAAATTCACCTGCACGTACACGCCGCCGGGGAATTTGTCGTCGGTCTTGCGGACGAACTCGCGGCGGCCGAGGTTCTCGACGGCGGTGACCTCGCCGTGGACGGCGACGATCTCTTTCTTCACGCCCTCGATGATGGTCTCGACGGAGTCTTCCTTGCCGCGGTTATCGAGGATGAAGGTGGCTTTGTAATTACGCTTGGTCTGGCTCATGGTGGTCTCGGCGATTAAGGGTGTTCATGGCTTCGGCATACCCGCGGTTGATAAGCAGGCGAAGGCCGTCCACGAAGGTGGTTAGTTTTTGATCAATTAGTTGGTTTTGTTCGTTAGAAAATTTTCCCAGCACGAAATCCTTGAGGTCCATCTCCGGCGGCCGCGGGGCCCCGATGCCGACCCGGTAGCGGATGAATCCGTTGCCGAGGTGCTCGAGCAGGCTGGCGACTCCGTTGTGCCCGCCGGCGCTGCCGCTGACGGAGACTTTCAGGCGGCCTGTCTCGATGGTGAAATCGTCGTAGGCCACGATGAGGGTGTCGACCGGGACCTTGTGATAGTCCAGCAGGGCGCGCAGGGCGCGTCCGCTGTCATTCATGAAGGTCTGCGGCTTGACGAGCAGTCGCGTGACACCGGGCCGGGCGTCCCAACGGGCGATTTCGGACTCGAAGCGGGATTCTTGTTTCCACTTGAGGCCTTCGGCGGCAGCCAGCGCCTCAACCACGGTAAAACCGAGGTTGTGGCGGGTGCCGGCGTATTCGCGCCCGGGGTTGCCCAGTCCAGCGATCAGCGTGACGGACATGACTCAAAGAACAGCGTGCAAAACGGCCCGTCCGCGAACGGACGGACCGGAGACTGAAATTACTTCTTGGCCGGGGCGGCAGCCTTCGCGTCGCCCTTGGCGGGCGCAGCGGCGGGAGCCTTGGCATCGCCCTTGGCGGGCGCGGCGGCGGCGGCCTTCGGGTCGCCGGGCTTGGCGGCAGCGGCGGCATCGCCCGTCGCGGGAGCGGCGGTGCCATCGGCGGCCACGGCGCCTTCGACCGGGGTCTCGACGACCGCAGCCACTTCCTCGGCCGGCGGCTCGACGCAGAGGACGACCGTCTGGTTTTTGTCATCGAGGTACTCGACGCCCGCGATGGGCTTGAGCTCGCTGACGTGAATCGACTCGCCGACCTTCAGTTCGGCGACATTGACCTCGATGAAAGACGGCAGATCCTTCGGCAAGCAGCGGATGCGCAGGCGATGGGACGTGGTCTCGAGGATACCGCCCTCGGTCTTGACGCCGTAGGCCTCGCCCACGACGTGGACTGAGACGCTGATGATCATCTTCTCGTTTTCCTTCACTTCCTGAAGGTCGAGGTGGAGATACTTGTCCGTGATCGGGTCGCGTTGGATTTCCTGGAGGAACGAGAGGGCGGCGGAGCCGGCATCGCGCTTCAACTCGATGAGGGCGGCAGAACCGCGGATCTCCTTGAGGAGCTTGATGAATTCCGGCGCGCTGACGGCCAGATTCTCGGGTTTCGTGTGCTTGCCGTAGAGGATGGCCGGGATTTTCTCGGCCTTGCGCAGACGGCGGGAGGCGCTGCGGCCTGTGCCTTCGCGGGACGTGACGGTGAGTTGGTATTTCTTCATGGTTTCGTTCCCCCTGTGACTCCGGAATTGGAGGCAGGCGTAATGGAAAAGGGTGCCGAGTTGATGGAGCGGGCTCCCCCGATGCAACCAAAACTTTTACTCCCCCCGCAAAAACCCCCTTTTTTACAGGAGACAGGGATTGACAAGCCCTCAAGCCCGTATCTTTTTGGCCGTTCTTCAGCTTCCATTGCCTGGTAGCTCAGTGGTAGAGCAGGTGACTGTTAATCACTTGGTCGTAGGTTCGATCCCTACCCGGGCAGCCATTTTAGGCCAACGACTTACACTCGTTGGCCTTTTTATTGGAAATTCGCCTGTTCCTATTCTGTCCCCATTTTGACCTGTCCCTTATTTTTCCTATGGAATGGAGGCTCGTTGACTGTTGGTGGATCGGGTGGCGCAAGAGGAATTGTGATTGGGGTAGATGCGAACAACCTTCCCAAAGGGCCGATCAAGTGGGATGCTTCCTTTGGCATAGGAGCTAAGCGAACGATACCATTCCCGGAAACTCCGGGCGAGTTGCATACGGTGGCTTCCTGGACTTGGGGACAAAGTGCTTCTTTAAATGAAATCGGAGGTAAAGTGGGCGAGGCAGTTTGGGCTGGCTGGCTGTGGTTGACCAATAGCGATACAGACCTGTGCAAAAATAAATAAAGTGAAACCTGTAATTGCAGAACTAACTGTTGGCTACGCGGTATGGATGTCTTTTGCGATATTCTGGTTCTACAGCCTGGTTTGGACCTTAATGAAATCGCGAAATGATTTAAATTGGAGACCCAAAGCACTGCAACCATTGGAGTCGCTGTTTCGGCGTCCATTGACGGTTCGATATTTAATCGGGATTATAGCATTCGCTTTAGGAGTGATTTTACTTTCGGGGTTGTGGCTTCCTAAATTAATAGACGCGATTTTGATGTGAACCGCACAAGCCACTGACCGAATTTATAGAATACTTATGGCGAGTCATCTATTGTAGCGGCAACAGGTCTTTCGTAGCTTTCCCTTTGCGTGCTTTTTTCCAGAAGTGCCCAATAGCAATTAAGAGCAGTCCTAAAATCCCTACGCCGAGCAATACACAACCGGTCATGGTTAATGCGAAAACAAGTAGCATCTCTTCTCCAGAATGATGTGCCTCATTCACCAACAAGCCTACAAAACACGCAAAACCTAACAGAATGGCGCCAATGCAAAGTCGAATCTTCATATCTATATTTCGGTTGATTGGTCCGCTGCTTACTTGGGGTTTGGCACTAAGTGGACTTGCCCATGCATCAGTGATGCATTTTGTATAAGAAATTCCGCCATGCTGCCGGGTAATATTGTCCTGTCACTATGCACGCCAAGAGGTACGCCGCCTTGCTCTAGTGCATTCCAAGCGGCCGTTGAACATTGCGTCTCAGTGTAATCAGGATCCCAGTCCCAGTACATCTTCGCCCTTTCGATTGCCGCCGCATTGTCAAATGCGGCATCATCACAAACGTAAACGATAAAATGATAATCTGCGGGGCGTTGCTTCTCTTCCGCCATTGTATCAATAAACGGCAAAGTTATATTTCGCCCATGGAGCAATCCATTCGCTGGAAACTGGCTTAGGATTACTTTTGTTGAGTCATGTTCCGTAATCATAACATGTCCGACTGACAGTTTAGTTGGAGCCGAACTCCAAATATAAACGTCAACGTTTCTCAACCCTAGCGGGTCGATATTGTCAATTGGCTCACCATTGGCGTAGGTAAAGCGATTCATCCCCGCATGCGTGGTGATCGTACCAAGCAGCACGTCCTGGTTCAAAAAGCGTCGTAACTGGGGGTGGTAGTAGCGAGCGCGGTGATAATATATCCCTGAAAGCTGTCTTAAGTTCGCAGTCCGGTGCGCAAGCCGCGAACCCAGGTCGCGCCCGGCGCGAGGGGAGGGGCATCGACCCGGAGTGCGTTTGCACCCCGACTGAGCAGCTAAAAAAGAGGACGCTTCAACCACCCTCCCATGCTGGGTGATTCCGCATGGGAACGGAAGGCCGTTCTCCACTGGTATAGCAAACTGGATCAAGTCCGCATTTGCCCGTGCGGATGGCACCGGGCGTGAACCTCCTGCAACTGCCGGATCGTAACCTCTGTATAAATCTGGGTCGTTTCCAGGCTCTCATGGCCAAGGAGCTGCTGGATGAAGCGGATGTCGGCTCCGTGTTGCAGCATGTGAGTCGCGCAACTGTGTCGGAGAAGGTGGCACGCGCCCGGCCGTTCGATGCCCGCCGCCACCAGCGTCCGCCGCACCCAGTTGCCCAAATATCCGGAGCTGAAGCGTTCACCGTATCCGGTCAGGAACAGCGCGCGCTCAGTGGCGCTCACTTCCAACCGCGGCCGGCATTCCAAAAGGTAACGTTCCAGCCAGTGGACCGCGTGTGCGCCCATTGGCACCACCCGGTCCTTACCCCCCTTGCCCTGGCGTACCCAGATCAGACGGCTCGCTCGTTGCACGTCGCCCAGGTCAAGGCGAACCAGCTCTGCCCGCCTTATTCCCGTCGCGTAAAATAACTCCAGAATGGCCCGGCCACGCACCCCCAAGGGATCACGCACATCCGGGATGGCAAGCACCGCAGTCATTTCCTCTGCACTCAGCGCCTTCGGTAGCGAGTGGTGCGGTTTTCTGGGCAGTTCCAGGTCGATGGACGGATTGGCATCCAGATGATGCTGGCGGCACAACCAGGCAAAGAAGAGCTGCACTGTGCCCAGTCGCCCTCGCTGCGTGGCCACGGACAGCGGTTGTCCGTTTGCCCTAGTCTGCTGCCAGAGCGAAAGCTGGTAGCTTTCCAGTACATCTCTGGTTACGTCTACCGGTCGGGTTAGTCGCTTTTCGTGCGTCCACTTTAGGAAGGAACGCAGCGCCCACAACCGCACCGCGCAGGTCGCAGGGGAATAAGCGTGCGCATCCAGCCACCGTAACCATTGGTCTGCACGACTCGCGAGCGTGCTCAGTGCGTTCCGATCAAAACCATCGGGCGTGGGGGGATAGCCACCTTTTTTCTCCGCCCAGACTCTCATCCGTTCGGCATAAGCAATGGGATTCTGTGGTTTAAGCATGAGTTGTCGGAAAAATTGTTTCAGCTCAAGTCAGCAGGGTCCTGGCCGTGATTCCTCAGGCAAATACCTCAACATTTTTATCGCCGCCCGGACCCACCCTATAACGCAGGAATGGCGGTAACCATAGATGAGAACGCAACAGAAGTCAGGAGGTAGATTTATGGTCGGCTTTAATTATGATTTTGAAAGGGCCGCGAACTCCTTAGGTTTGTGGCCAAGCCGCGCAAGTTATGAGGGGAATATCACGCGGCTCGTTACCACGTGATCAATCGCGGCAACTAACTGGCCACAGACATTACAGCCCGAATTCAGGGCGGTGGCTAAGCAGGGATCCGATTGAGGAACAAGGCGGAGTGAATGCGTATGGGACCGGCCTCAAGTTTTCGAGCCACCCGGTCAATCAAATCAATCCGCCGGGCCTGCGGAGTTCCGCCGGGCCATCAGGATAAGGCTTCTGAGACTGCATCGACTGCGATTCCGGACCGCTTGCTCCAGTTCTAACCTTTCTAGGCCAGCCATGGGCAAGAGTTGGCTGACCCGGGCCACGGAAATTCCCTCCGATCGGGCAATGGCACCCAGGCTATCCATCTGGCCGGTCCGGAGCATCTCGGCCCACCCACGGACTTTCTCGCAGGTCTGGAGCAATCGGCTTCTGGCTTGGTCGGATTGCTAAGACAGATGAGAAGCCGTGCAGTTCGAGTAATGCTGATAGACAGACTAAACGAATTGAAATACCGTGCTGGAGTTTTGGAAACTCCGGGTCAATCCCTTCCTCCGCCTCGTAGTATGACTTCACTTCAGATTCTCGTAGTAAAAAATCATCCTAGCACCGTTTGCCCGCTGAGCCAGCTGCGGCAAAAGCGTGGCCACTTTTTAACCGGTGCTTTGACGGCGAGAGAGGCCCTCGAAGCGCAAGTGCAAACACGCCCACCTCGCATTACCGAGAGCCCCTTCAACACGAGCCCCGTTAAATATGGGCAGCAGTATCTGGAAGGGACGTTTGTCGGTGATACATGCGAGCGCCCATGACCCTTGATCGCCTTCGGTGGACGTTCAGCACGCCGAAATTCATCGCGGTGACCGCGGCATTCAATGCGCTGCTGTATCATCTGCCGCTCTTCTCGTTCTCCGCGGACAATCTCGAGATTTTGTCATTCAGCGGCCTTCTGACACTGGCAACGGTGCTGTTCGCCCTGCTGTCATTGACCGCCCTGCTGCTGGCGATGTTGTCCCTCATATCTTACCGGCTTCTGAAACCGTTTTGTATGTTGGTGGCGATCTGTAACTCGATTGCCGTCTATTTTGTCGCCACCTATCATGTGGTGCTGGACAAAACAATGATGGGCAACGTGCAGAACACAAATTTTGCGGAGTCCTTCGAACTCTTTCATCCAACTATCATTATCTACGTGCTGATCTTGGGCGTCTTGCCTTGCTGGCTGCTCTCGCGGGTTAGTATTGAGAAACCATCGCGCCGGCGTCTCGCGGCAATGGCTTTGACCGTCATGGTGATCACCGTGATCTGGACCTGGCTCGCCTCCGGCACTTGGGGCTGGATCGACAAAAACTCCAAGAAGCTCGGCGGTATGGTCATGCCTTGGTCGTATATGATCAATGAGGCGAGATATGAAGTGCCCAGGCTATGGACATCCGATGTTCAGATTCCGTTGCCGGCCGCCACCTTCTCATCCAATGAAAAAACTGTCGTCATCCTGGTCGTCGGGGAGGCGGCGCGGGCGCAGAATTTCCAGCTCTACGGTTACAATCGACCCACGAATCCGCTGCTGGCGAAAGCAGGGGTTATCGCCCTCAAGCATACGATGGCGAGTTCCACTTACACGACCGCGTCGCTGCGCTGCATCCTATCGCACGTCGACTCAAGTTCGGAGTTTTCCACGCGCTATGAGCCACTGCCTTCATACCTTCAGCGTAACGGTATCGACGTCATCTGGCGAAGCCGGAACACGGGCGAACCCTCCATCAGGGTTCAGACCTACCAGAGAGCCAGCGACCTGATGTTGGACCACCCGAGCGCCGACGGCGATTACGATGAATTACTGCTGGCCGGGCTCGAGCAGCGAATCAGAACTTCGTCTAGTCAAAAGGTATTTGTGGTCCTTCACCAAGGTGGCAGTCATGGCCCCGCCTACTCCACGAAATACCCGAGCAATTTTGAATTCTTCAAGCCGGTCTGCAGATCGGTCGAACTGGGGAAGTGTCCCAAGGAAGAGTTGATCAACGCCTACGACAACACGATTTTGTATACTGACTATTTCCTTTCCCAAACCATTGGGATACTCAAAAAACTTCAAAATACTTCGGCGTTGTTCATCTATGTGTCCGATCATGGCGAATCCCTGGGTGAGTATGGCTTGTACCTGCATGGAACCCCTTGGTCCGTCGCCCCAGATGTCCAGAAAATCGTTCCTTTCTTGGTCTGGATGTCCGATGAATTCATCCACCAGAGGGGGGTGCAGCTTGGCCGTCTTGAGGCACAGAGCAGTCATAGCCATCGGGATGTATTTCATACGGTGATGAGCGCATTCGGTATGCACAGCGATGCGTACCAGGCCGGCTACGACATCTTCAGCGAGTCGTTTTCCTCAAAGTGAATTGGAGCTCATACCTTTCCAATCTGCGCCAAATCCACCGTCAATCGTTGGCGGAAACGGAGGAGCCCGGCCCGGTTGAACAAAACCTGAACCTGATTCTGGCCGAGGCCTGCACCTTGGGCGCGCTCATCCTGGTCGCCGCCGGCGGATACAGGATTGGCTTCGAATTGATATACGGCTTCGGCCATCATTTTTCCCCGAGTTTCCTCGCCATACTGACCTCTTGCGGTGACACGGGCCTCGCCATTTGCCTGCTGGCACTGCTTGCGAAGCGACGACCCAGGGTGTTAAGGATGGGGATCCTCGCTGGCGTGTATGCGACCTTGCTATCGCATGCGCTCAAGACCTTCATCAATACTGCTCGTCCACCGATGGTGCTGGGCGAAAGTCTGACGGTGATTGGCCCCGTTTGGCACTGGCACAGTTTTCCGTCAGGTCACACGGTGACCGCCTTCGTCATCGCGGCCTGCTTTTCAGTTGGGACGCGAAAAAGCACCAGGTTCTTGTTTTACGCCCTGGCCGTGGCTGTGGGCGCCAGTCGGGTGTGGGTCGGGGTGCACTGGCCCGTGGATGTGATCGCGGGCGCAGCGTGCGCGGGAGCTTCTGTCGCCCTAGCAATACGCACGACGAAGTCCGCACGTTGGGGACTGGGTCTGGCACCGCACATGTTTTTTGTTTCGCTGGCCGTCGTGGGGGCCGTTCTGAGTCTGATCAGATTTAACGAATATCCTCAGGCGGAGCCGCTCTCCGTTTCGATCGCGGTGATCTCGCTGTGCATAGTTGCGAGAGACTACGGGTTCAGACCCTTGATGTTGCCGCAGCCCCGTTAGACGGATGCGATTTGCCGGATGCGAATGGCCGCTGGACCATGTGTTGCCGCGACCTTTCCACTACTTAGTTCCCAGGCCCAACCGTGAGCCTTTTTTACGATTTCCAGCACGCCGGGACCTTTCCGAGCCGGCGCAGCCGCTGCCTGGGGAGGATGCTGGAACGGAGCCACAATGGCGGGAGCTTGCCGTGAGCGACCGATGGGGAATCCCATGACGGTGATTAGGTCGAAGGTTCGCCCCTGGCCTCGCTTCGGGCAGCCATTTTAGGCCAACGACTTACACTCGTTGGCTGTTTTGTTGGTATTTGCTGTGTCCCTCGAGTGCCTCCCTGCAGAAATTCGCACTCTTTCTTCAATACCTTTGAACGTATTGCCGCCGGCTGCGTCTTTCATGGCGTAGTTCATTAGGTTTGTTTGGTGTTAGGTATTAAAGAGCCGCTCAGGGGTGAGCGGCTTTTTTGCGTCCACCCAACCAACAGCCCCGCCTTTGGGGCGTGGCCGGATTCGGTCAGCGAATGGCGCTACGGCTGCTGTGTTGCGCTGCCGCGCCGTCGCCTGCTGGTACGAGCGCAATTTCCAGCGGCGTCCAGCCCGTGGAGCCCACCTCGACCTCGCGCCGCGCGACCGTACCATAGCCTTGGCATGAAATGATGACTTGGTGACGACCCGGGGTGAGCAGCCGCCAGAGCCGGCCAAATTGCGCGTCACTGTGCCGACGGTCCACCGTCTCGTTCTCGATATTGGGCAGCCACACCTCGGCCGCCAGTGGCTGGCCGCTTTTTGCATCCGTCACGCGCACGGCCAGCCCCGGACCGGTTGCATGCGCCAGCAAAGCACGCACGCCTTCCAGATTGGCGGCGATGATACCGGGCACCTCGACTGGCGGAAACAGGTGGGTGCCCTTGCCGGTCTCGATTATGAAATCAAACACACCCCGGCGCCCATAGAGCCACGGATAACTCTGGCTCGACGGGCCGCCCGGCGACGCTGCGTAGGTCCCCTTCCCGTCCATCCTGAGTATGTGCGCCGCCACATCTTTCGCGATGGCCTTGATCACCGCATCATCCGGCGCCGCCGTGGCGTTCCACACCCACGGATAATAGATGACCTCCCCCTGGCTGTGATAGGAGACGGAGAGCAGGAATTGCCTCAAATCCGCCAGCTGGCGCACGGCTCGAGTCTCGGCCTCTGAAAACGGATGCTCACCCCGATAGTTCGGCTTGCCGGATTCGCCCGTGCCGCCCATCGCCCAGTTGAAATCATACCCGCGGTTCACGTCCACGCCTTCGGGGTAAACTCCGGTCACGCCGTCGCCATTCACATCGCGGGCGTTTTTCCGCCAGCGCGGGTCTCGACCGGAGGTCACGATATCATGCCCGTCCACGTTGATGACCGGCACGAGATAAATTTCCAAGGTGTTCATCCACGCCGTCGCCTCCGGATCAGTCCCATACCCGGTGACCAGTTTTTCCATCAGCGCGAAAACAATCTCCGCCCCCATCACTTCGTCGGAGTGGTGGCAGCCGTCGAACAGGACCGCCGGACGGGCCTGCGCGTTCGCGGCGGCGTTGGACAGGCGAAAGGCATAGATGGGCCGGTGAAACTGGGTCGACTCTCCGATTTGTATCCGGCGGAGCAATTGCGGGTAGGCGCGCGCCAGTTCCCCAGCGCGCTGCACGATCTGATCGTAAGTGTGATAGACCGGATCGGGCCGCGACGTCGGCCCGTAGAGCGCACGCCGAATCAGCGCCAGCTTGTCCGCGCTCTCCATCACGACCGAGGCCTCCAGACCCTCCCGCTGCAGCTGCGCAAATTCATCGGGCGTGGCCAAGGTGAACACCGTTCCATGCAGGACACTCAGCACGCGCTCCCGTTCATAGGAGTCGAACGAAAGCCGCCCCGGGCCCGCCTGCACGCCATTCGCCGCGGTCAACGCCTCAGGCGTGTTCCGGATCTCCACGAGCAACGTCCGGGTCGGCTCCGCGGCACCGCGCGCCAAAACACCCACTGCTAGCACAAGGACCGCGACTATTTTCCGCACGAACATGCCTTGACCAAGCTGGCCGGCACGGCACGGGCAACAGAAATTTTAGGGGCGCAACAAACGTCCTTGGCAAGCCCCGTGGCATCAAACCCAACAACATGATTGTAGCCGGGGTCGCGAGGTGTTGAAAACCTACTGAAACTATGGACGTTTATCGGGTGGGGCTGGAGCAGATGTCGTAGCGGCAGCGGCTTTGGGTGCAAGGGCAAGGCGGCTCAGTTTAAGCGTGAGTTGCGACCATGCGGCATCGTTTACCGGCAGTGTGTTTGCCCGCATGGCCGGAACAAAATGCTCCAGCAACAAAAGCATGATGGCCCCCATGTTCTTGGTTTCTGCCGTGACCACGAGCACGGCATCCTGCTCGGGGATTATTACACAAAACTGTCCGTTCGCACCAATGCTGCAATAAATCCCATGCGGGTAGCACCAGAACTGGTAGCCATACCCATAGGCGAAGTTGCTGCCCGGGATACTGTCCGTTACCGCTTGCCGGGAGGTGGCCTCCTCCACCCATGCCGCCGGGATTAATTGGCGACCCTGCCAGACTCCCTTCTGCAAATAGAGCTGACCAAATTTGGCCACATCCTCCGTGCGGAGACTCAGTCCCCAGCCGCCCGCGGTGAATCCTTCGGGGCCTTTTTTCCAAGTTGGATTTTCTATGCCCAGGGGCTCAAAGAGGCGAGGCCGCAGATAATCCAGCATGGTCATGCCCGTCACCTTTTGCACAATCCCGGACAGCATGTAAGATGCGGGAGGGTTATAGAGGAAATGGGTGCCCGGCTTATGGGGTACGGGCTGCGCGAGAAACACCATGGGCCAGGCTTCGGTGGAGGCCCATATATTCGCCACCGTGTCATGGCCGGTGGACATGATCAGCAGGTCGCGAATGCGCATCGCCTTGAGGTTCGCACTGGGTTCAGCCGGGGCCGATTCGGGAAAATAAGATAGCACTAAGTCGGAAAGCAACATCCGGCCTTCGGCTACGGCCATGCCGACCGCCGTTGAAGTGAAACTCTTGGCGATGGAGGCGACTGGATGCGGCGCCTCGGCACTGTAGGGCGCCCACCAACCCTCGGCTACAACGTGCCCGTGCCTGACGACCATGAAACTGTGCAGCGCATCGATCTGCCTCTCGGCTGCATCGACGAATTTCAGGATATCCTGGGATGAAATGCCCTGCGCCTCGGGCCGACTGCGGGGCAATGGACTGGCCGCAGTCAGATGAATCGCGAGCAGGCATGGAACGAGTGCGAGCCAGTTTCGGCGCAAGGGAATATGCAGATTACAGCCGCAAGGATATTTTCGCCTGACCGCCGACTGCTTCATTCGGGAGACCATATCACCAACCGGCACACTCGTCTGCGCAGCGATTGTCATAAGGGCCAGTAATCTAACCGATCCTCTGCACTCAACTGAATCTCCCTTAATCAAGGGCGTGTATTCAACTCGAGGTGTGCACAGCGCGCCGTGGCGATCCAGCCCCTTCGACTTTGCTCAGGGCCTTGAGCCTGTCGAAACAGCACTTCGAACCCGACGCAGCACCTGAAGCCAGTCACAACGTGGAGCAACAGGGTCAGGTCGAGAATCGAGCCAAGCAGGGCCGAGAGCCTGAGGGTGTCTCGAATCTTGACCCGACCCCGTGGCAAACCTCGCCGCCGCGATCAAGGGTGGGGCCGCGGGCCGATCTGATCGAAGGGGATGCGCTCGAAGCCGGGCAGTTCTCGGTAAACCACGGAATCATCCTTCAACTGGAAGTTGAGCTGCGCCGCGTCCACGAACCCCGGATCCTGCTGGGTCATGAAGTTTTCCCCGAAGTCGGTCTGCGCATGCTTGCCCACCAGCCGGACGGTCTCCTCCTGTTTGACCAGGACGTTATGGTCGAAAATATTCCGCCGCGGCCGCATACCCACATAGGTTTTGCCGTCGGGCAGAAGATCCAGCCAGTCCTGCAGCAACGGATAGCGCACGCTGTAGGGCGGCTGCCGGATGTCCACGGCCTGCGTCAGCCGCTTGGTATAGATGCCCTTCGCGCCGAAATAATAGGGAATGCCGTCCTGGCCGAAATCATACCACATCGACTTGAGCTGATAAGCCGGGCCATAGCCCGCAATGAAGATATTGTTCCGCACCACGATGTCGTGCCCGCCGTTGCTGTAGACCGTGCCATAAGAGGCTACCCGATAAAACACGTTGCCCTCGATGCGGACACCGCAG
>JBAXWQ010000150.1:0-8095 GCA_037128315.1 Opitutia bacterium
AAACGCCGCGTTGTCCACAAAGGCCGGGCCAGATACGCCACTGCCGCCTGTCACCACGCGGGGCTTGTGGCCCAGGCATTTGCGTGCGGTGTCGCAGTCGGCCAGGGCTGTGCCCTGGATGCTGCGGGCAATGGACAGCAGGGCCGGGTCGGCGTCAAACCAGAATTTCTTGTGTTCCCTGGGCTCGGCTGCGGAACGCACTTCCACCGGGCGCGGATGCATGGCGCCGAAGTTGGGCAGCTTGACATCGTCCATCCAGACCGGTGGCGTGTAAGTTCCCGGCGCGCCCTCGCGCGCCATCAGCACCTCCAGGTACTGGCCCCAGCGTTGCGCCACGGTCACGTCGCCAATGTGCAGGGCCGGGTTCACGCCGCCAGCAATGCCGCTGAAGACGAGGTGCGTGATCTTGAAGCGGTCCAGTACCAGCTGCGTGTTCATGGCCGCGTTGGTCATGCTGATGCCGCTGTGAAACAGCACCACGGGCTTGCCTTGCAGCCGGCGATGATCGCGAGGCCGAGCACGAACAGCGCGTTCGCAAAGATCGAACCGATGATCGAGGTCTGCGCGACGATTACCTTCAGGCCTTCCCCGGTAATATCTGGGCGTTCAGTGACCCGTATATGATAGTCGCCTGGGCAAACATTCTGAAAACAAAAATTCCCGGTCCGGGTGGACTGGGCACGCAGCAGGATAGTGCCGAGGGTATTTTCGAGGACGATTATCAATCCAGCGAGCGGCTGTGCATTAATCAAAACTCTACCGCTGACCTCGACTTGGGCCGCATCCGGAGAATAGGGGCGCGCCGGCGAGCCGGCATCCCAGCTATGCAACATCAGGCCCTTGTCCGTGCGGCAGACAAAGCCAGTCAGGGCCTGATCCGACCGAGCGATCAACCGCGCCAACATCGCCAGGACACTGAGCCGTATCTGGCCTTCACGGGACTGCGCTCCGCCGTTTTCCGCCCCCACCTCCTCCGGCCGTTCGTTCGTGAAACATTCCTCCACCGATTGGCAGGCGCTAGTGAGCCGGCGACGCACCTCTGCCAGTTCCAGAGAAGAGGGCCCGGGGCTATCGTCCGGCTGATGCCAGCTCCAAAAGACCTTGTCGGTATCGGGTCGGCGATGCGGGGTCAGCAACACGCCCCGGCACTGCGTCGAGATGAGGTACCAGAAGTGATAGATGGTGTTGCGGCCTAGCCGAGGAGAAAGCGTCTCATCACGATTGAGATCGATTTCGACCATGAAACGCTGGGTCGGCGATGAGTTGCGCATGGGCACAAATATTACTTGGCGTTACTTAGCGCGGAACTGCAGGGCGCGGCCCCTCCGTGCCATAATTCCCTCCTCCGGGGGGCGCGCTTCGCTCGTTTTTGGTTTTTGGCTGCGGCTCTGTTTTCACTCGGTTCTGTTTAGGGTGACGGCTTCGACAAGAGAGTGACGAGTCGCCAGTGGTAGGTCTTCCCGGACTCCAGCCGCGCTTGAGTTTGGCGGCTTAGTTTTCCTTCCCCCTCTGCCATCTCTGCGCTTTGACTAATGCTATAGTCGCCGCCAGCCAAATCGACGGTTTGCAGGGAACGTGGTCGCACTAGCACCGCAGCAATTTCCGTGTGCCCCTGAGGAACGGAAAACCCCAGATGCCAGCTGTAATCGGTTAAATTATTCACGAGTAGATGAGCCGGGATGCTGGCTCTGGGGAGGGGCGCGCTGGAGCAACCAGCCAGAGCGAGTCCAAGCAGCAACCCGCGCAGCCCGCGGGCTCCTGTCGCATGGCGGGGTAGGACCCCAGGCAATGACGGGTTGGTCAGGCTCATCTCCAGACTGCTATCGGTCGAGATTGCCTGAACTAAAATCAGTCACTTACGACAGTAGCAGGAGTTCTGGCCCTTGCAGGGTGGGCGACGTGTGACCCGACCCAGAAAGACTGTAACGGGCCGCGGGGCCCCAGGCGAAGGGGGGGGGATCCCTGGGCGTCCATTCTATAAGACAGTTCAGTGTTCAAACCCGCCCTATGTTCGTCCCATGGTTTGGGCTGGCGGTCCACTCGAGCCTTGATCCCGGGGGTGGGGTGGTTTGGCCCCCTCGTCCGGAATCGCGCAAAGTGGGCTCCGGGCAAAAATCAACTTTCTGGGGAGGGATACTTCTCAGGCAATGCAGGATACTTCCGATTACATACAGGTATGAACGAGGTCAGGTATTCTATGGTAAATCTTTTGCGGGTCGCCCAGTCCTTCCCGGCCACCGCGCGAATCATGGCCGAGCTTGGACAATTGTTGCGCAGTCCCCAAGCCGCGCTCGAGGATGTGGCCGTTCATCTCAAGCATGATAGTGCCCTTGCGGCCCGGTTGCTGCGCATCGCCAACAGCGTCGCCTTCGCCCAGCGAGCGCCCGTCTCTTCGATTGAGGACGCCGCCGCGCTCATCGGTTTTCAGGAAGTGCATCGTCTCATCGGCGCCGTGGCCGTCGACCATTTCTCGCTCTGCAACTATCCGCTTTACGGCTTCACGGGCCGCCGTCTGCGCGAAAATTCCCTCATGGTCGCCCTCTTAATGGAAGAACTGGCCAAGCCCGCCGGCGAGGATCCGCCCACCGCATACTCGTCGGGGCTTTTTCGCTCTATCGGGAAGCTGGCCTTGGCTAAACTTGTGAATGAAGCCGCGCCCGTTGCCGGTTTTCAGCCCACGGACAATCTGGCCCTTTTGGATTGGGAAAGACAGACCTTCGGCCTCAGCAGCAACAAAGCCACCGCCGCAATTCTCCAGCAATGGCATTTCCCGATCGAGGTTTCGCAGAGCATTGGTGATCACTACGATCCGGGAACCCACAGCCATTCGCTGGCCCACCTGCTGAATCATGCCGTCCACTTGGCCGAGCAGCTGGGCTATGGTCTTCCCGGTGAATCCACTTACTGGCGGGACGCTACGGGGTTTTTTCGCACCCACGCTATCAATCTCCGCGATAGTCAGCGCATCATCGAACGGGTCGTCATCTCCTTTGATCGAATCAACCGCGCGATCAGCTGATACCTATGCCCTTCTGTTTTTAGACTTTTGTCATCGCGAGGCCCGCGCCGTGGCCGACGAGGCCGGATGCACCTGGCGCGATTCAGCCCCGCGGCTCCACTCGGGCCCCCTCGTGATACCGCGTTCCATGCTGGAGATCTTCCGCTGCGTTCAGGAGGACAACCATATTTTGCCAACACTCCCAGTAGCCTGTTTCCTCGGCTGCTGCTGCCATGATTGTAGATCGGTGCCCCGTCACCTGGCCCCGGCTTTGGGTTGAAATTGCGGACGCCCGCCGCTACGACCCCACGGGCGCCTTCACCCGGCGGGCGTGAACGTCACGGCGAACACGGCGGCGGGCTCCGGGCCGATCGCCAGTTGGCCGTGGAGCTGTTCACACAAATCGGAAACGAGCTGCAGGCCGAGGGACTGGCCGCGCTTCGCCGCGAAATCCGGCGGCAGGCCGACGCCGGTGTCACTCACCCGCAGGCAGACCTGCGGGCCGCCGGCCACGCACTGCAATTCAACCCGCACCTCGCCACCGCGACCTCCGGGGAAACCGTGCTTGAGGCAGTTCGAAATCAATTCGTTCACCAGCAGGCCGCAGGGCGTGGCTTGCTCCATTGTGACAGGTGTACACGCCAGCTCCAGCACGAGTCGCACCAGGCCCGGCTGGGTGTTGAGCATCCGGAAGGACTCGGTGATGATAGTCCGCAGATAGGCGCCGAGGTCCACCGTCGCAAAGGTGCCGGTTTGATAGAGGGTCTCGTGCAAATGGGCCATCGTGCGGATGCGCCCCTGCATATCCATGAGGACGCTTTTGATCGACAACTCGGCATGGCGGTGGCTTTCCAGCCGCAGGAGGCTCGTGATCACCTGGAGGTTGTTCTTCACCCGGTGGTGGACTTCCTTCAGCAGCGCCGTTTTGTCCTGGAGCAAGAGGGTCTTTTCATGGAGGGAGGATTGCAGGGTGATCGCCGCCTGCTTTTGCTCTGTAATATCCCGGATGATGACCAGCAAGCTGTCCGTCGTGCACTGCGCGATGCGGGCCTCGAAGTACTTTTCCCCGGTAGGCACCGTGAGCGCATAGTTCAGAACCTGCTGCTTGCCGGTCGATAGGGTTTCGGCGAGGGCCGCCAGCATCGTTGTGGCGAGCGCGGCGGGCAGGACCTCGGAGATGTTGTGGTGGAGCATCGTCTCCCGTGGGGCGGCAAGCAGGGTTGGATCGCTCGAGTGAACCACGTGAATTGTCCCATTGAGCTCAGATTCGAAGATCAGGTCCGGGATGGCATTGAAGAGCGCGCGAAGTCTGCCCTCGCTCTGCCGCAACGCCGACTCGCCGTGACGTTGGGCGGTGAGATCATCTATGGCGCCGATCAGGCGCACCGGGCGGCCGCCGGGATCCCGGACAATCAGGGCCCGATCATTGACGAAAGCATACGAGCCGTCCTTGCGAAGGAACCGATAGCTGCTCGCCCAGCTGTTGCCTGGGGAAGTCAGCGCCGCGGAAAGACTGGCATTCACGCGGGCTCGATCATCGGGATGGATGAGACTGCGCCAATATTCAGGAACATGGGACATTTCCTGTTGGCTGTAGCCGTAGATTTCCTGAAGATGCTCATTCCACCAGATGCGGCCCGTTTGGAGATCATGGTCCCAAATGACGTTGAAGGCCGCCTGGTTAGCCAGTTCGAAGCGCTCCTCGCTCTGCCGCAAGGCGGCCGTGCGCTTGTCGACAAGATTCTCGGCCTGCGCGCGCGCCGTCTGCAGCGTCAGCACCCAGCCCGCGAGCCCCACGATGCCGACGGCATAGCCCCAGCCCAGCCAGATCGGCGCCATCGGTTGCAAGAACGGGGCGTGAAACCAAGCGAAAGTAAAATCCTGACCATAGAGCGTTCGCGAGTGAATGAGGGCAGCATCTTTTAGGGTCGCCTCCCGGCCCATGGAGTCGGAGTCGGAAATCAGGTGCGCCGCGTCCAGCGGGCCCGCTTCATACAGATGAAAATCCAGCTGGTTGTTGCGCGTGCCGAGCACGCCCTTTAGGAAAGGTGCGAAGAGGAAGGGCGCGTTGATCCACGCCTTCAGGGCGGCCCGGCGCTCGGTCACCGTCGCTTGCGGGGCGGTGTGGTCATAGACGGGCAGATAGAGCACGAAACCCCGGCGATCGGTGCGGAGGGCGATTTGGGGCCGGCCCGTGTCGCGCGCGGCCTCGAGTGCGCGGAGGCGGACGGGGTTCGAGGCGAGGTCCACGCCGGCATTCGCTTCGGTGAGGCTGGTGGGTTCGATCAGGGTGAGGACGAGGTGCTGGCCGGTGGCGGGGAGAGTCGCACCCGGCAGAGCGTGGAGTGCGAAATCCGGCGCCCCGTCGGCGCGCACGCGGGCCAGAAATTTTTCCGTCTCCTCGGGAGTCACCGGATAGACAATCCCGACGGCGCTCAGGCCCGGGTAATTGACGGACAGTTGCAGTGATTGCGCGAAGGTGTGCCAGTTCCGGTGGGACACCGTTTGGGCGCCGAGCACAAAACTCTCGGCGCGGCGCAGTACCTCGATGTAGGTGGTCAATTTGCGCGCGATCAGGTCCTCGGCGTCGTCGGCGAGTTGGGCGACTGCCGTCGCATTGCTACGTGCCTGCTCGACGAGCAACCGGCTGAATCCCAGGCCGCCCAGCGCCCAGCCGCCCAGCAGCAGCGTCAGCGGCAGGGGCTGCAATAGATTTTTGCGGTGGTGGATGCCCGGCAGCAACAAGGCGATAACGGCGGCGGCAGACAGAAACGCCTGCACGGTGCGCAGATCCTCCCAGAGATGGCCGGTGGCGAACGGACCGTGGCCGCGGGCGGTGGCGAGGGTGCCCGTGACGGCGAGGATCAACGCCAGCAAGCGCGCGCCCGGCGCGTCGAACCACACGGTTGCCAGCAGCAGCAGGGGAAAGAGGGCGAAGAGAAAATAGCCGCCGTCGGACCGGCCGAATATCCCGGTGGCGACAACGGCGCTCAAACCGAACAGGAACGCGCCGCGGATGGCATCGCGCGTGGTCACTTGGCGCAGGCGTTGCCCAAGAGCCGGCGCCGCGAGCAGGAGCGGCAGAAAAAAGAGGGCGCCGATCGCATCGCCCAGCCACCAGGTGATCCACAGGCTTCCCGTCTCGCCCAACAGTTCGCCTCCTCCCCAGACGACGGCACTCACGCCGACGGTGGCGGAGACGAGGGGAGCCGCGAGGGCCGTCACGAGGCAGCAGACTGGCTCGCTGAAATCGTCGAGGTGCTCCCGCCAGTACCGTCCGCGCTGCCAGAGCCAGGCGCCGAAGTAGGCGGTCAGGATGTTGCCTGCGGCCATCGTGGCCAGGGCGAGCGTCGCGAGGGCCCTGGGGCTCGGAACATTGCTTAATCCGTTGGCAGCAAATTCCCCGACGGCGACGGCGAACAGAATCCGGGGGCCAAAGCGGATGGTCAGCCAGATCGAGAGGCCGGTGCCCAGCCAGATGGGGGAGAATGGGTCCGCGAGGGTGGCGGACCACAGCCCAAAACGGGCGACGGCGAAATAGGCGAGGGCCGCGGCCAGATAAGCCCAGGGCGGAGGCGCCGGTGGCCGAGAGGTGGCGGGGGCGAGCGGGGCAGGCGCGGGAAGGGACATGGGCTTCCGGCGGTGAGGGAGTAAGACTGACCAGGCGGAGAAAATACGTTAGGTGCAGGAAAGGCGGGAGCAAACCAATAGAGGATGGGGAAGGTGGCCCGCGAAGCCCACGAAGGGACGCGAATATCGATCCGCGCAGCCCTGGTCTCCGTGGATGTGGGATGGGAGCGGACGAACGCGGTGCCGGAGCCGATTCCGGCAGGCACGCTGTCGTTTGTTGCGGCAAACCCGGTATGCCCTGCTGTGCTTGATCGCGCCACGCGGTGCGTCCACCGGCCTGCCCTGTTGCACCCTGCGGGCAGCGCCGGATGAGTCCAGCGACCTGTGTCGCGGCTGACGCCGGGGCGAATGGCCGGGCCGTCGCCCGACAAAGGACGCCCGCCGCTACCGGGGAGCGGCGGGGATTCGCTTACGGTATCGTGGGCTCGCTTCCGAGCTCTTCCGTGTAATCAGGATACAGTTTCTTCGCACACGTTGGACAAATGCCGTGGCTGAACTCGGCTTCGGTGTGGTCGCGGACATAGATTTCCACTTGCTTCCAGTAACCTTGGTCATCCCGGATGTTTTTGCAGTTGGCGCAGATCGGCACGATGCCACGCAGGGTCTTGATGTCGTCCAGCGCCTGCCGGAGCTCCTCGATCTTGGTTACCAGCATCGCCTGCAACTCGAGCATGCGCAGACCCACCTCGACGCGGGCGCAGAGTTCACCGTGTCTGAAGGGCTTGGTCATGTAGTCGTTGGCGCCGGCGGTGAGCGCGGTGATGAGATCGACCGAATCACCCTTGGCCGTCAGCATGATGAGATAGGGCGGCCGATTGGTCGGCAGAGCCCGCAACCGGCGCACGATTTCCAGTCCGTCCATTAAGGGCATCATCCAGTCAAGGATGGCCAATGCCGGGGCCTCGGGCGCTTGCAGCGCCGCCCACGCCGCCGCACCATCGCAGGTGGCCACGACTTGATGCCCCCGGCTTTGCAAGACATTCACCAATAGGATGCGCGAGGGGAGATCGTCTTCAGCGACGAGAATTTTCATGAGCGGAATAATCTGGCTGATTCTCCGCAGTCTATTTCAACCACGGATTTCACTGATGGGATGGATATAACTAACTGCGCCCGGGGTCGGTGCGGCAATCCATTTATTTTCAGGGATCCAAGAGATTTTGCAGATGACCGCAGAGACCGCCGGGCAAAGCAGGGTGGGGATGATCGCCCCCGGAAGACACGAAAAGGGGTCGTATCATTAATCGAGGAGGATCCCAAGTGTCCCGGCTGATGGATCAGCCCAATTGCAAGGAAATCGAGCTGACCAACCGCCTCTACGCCCACATCAGTCCCCCAGGCTATCGGAGTACACCGAGGTTGCCCCCGGGAGTCGAAGAACGTGGGCAAGATCATGGGACCTGGCAGAGCCAGAGCCAGTGGTGCGCGCATCGGCATCGCCCGTCTCAGTTACAGTTCCCGGCCGCG
>JBAXWQ010000151.1:0-8086 GCA_037128315.1 Opitutia bacterium
CCTGACCGTCAGCAAGGCCGAGGATATTCCCGGGGTAAAGCTGGAGGACCGGCTCATCCGCACGCGCAAGCCCCGTCCGATCACCCGCCGGGTGCTGACGCGCTTTCGCCAGACGGAACTGGTGGAAGACACGCGGATTTAAGGCCACCGGGTGCCGCCTCTGCGCTTGCTTCAGCATGCGGGGGCGGCATGTTTCCTGCAGGGACTGGCGGGTCGTGCTGGCCGCGATTTGCGTTTCCAGCACAGGCTGCTATTCTTGCCTCTTCATCCACCGACATGGCCAATTCACTCAAGTGCGACCTCTGCTCCAAGCCCGCGACCGTCCACCTTACCCAGATCGTTAACAACAAGATCCATAAGGTCGACCTCTGTGAGGCGTGTGCCCAAGCCAAGGGGGTGACGGACCCCAGCGGATTCTCCCTCGCCGACCTCCTGCTCAAGGCTTCGCTCAATCCGGAGGTCGCCGGTGATGTTCGCTGCGCCTCCTGTGGCTTCACTCAGCAGGATTTCAAGAAGTCCGGCCGCTTCGGGTGCCCGGCCTGCTACGATCACTTTGCCAATCTGCTGGAGCCGATGCTCGATACCATGCACAAGGGCATCGTGCACACGGGCAAGGTCCCGCAGCGGGCCCTGGCCCGCCGGTCCCGCGTCGAACGCCTGAGCCAGCTGGAGACCGACCTCGACCAGGCGATCAAGGCCGAGCGCTACGAGGATGCGGCCCGCTTCCGCGATGAGATCAACCAGGTCCGCCAGACCTCCGAGCCGACGCCGAACGCCTGAGATGAAGATCAACGAGCTGATCGATTCGTATTCCGAACTCACGGACACCAGCGCCAGCCGGAGCGCCGTGGTGCTGATGACCCGCATCCGGCTGGCCCGCAACCTGGCGAAACTGCCTTTTCCCGGCTGGGCCAAGGAAGCGCAGAAGCGCGAGATCCGGGACCAATGCATGCAGGCCGTGGCGGCCTTGCCCCAGATGAAGCGCGGCCTGGCGATTCCCGTGGAGACCCTCGACGAGCTGCAGAAGCAGATTTTGGTCGAAAGGCACCTGATCAGCCGCGAGCTCTGTCATTCGAAGTCCGGCTCGGGCATCGTCATCAGCAAGGACCAGTCCTGCGTCGTGATGATCAACGAGGAGGATCACCTGCGCATCCAGGTGCTGCGCGCGGGCTTTCAGTTCAAGAAGGTCTGGGCCACGATCAATGCCCTCGACTCCGATTTGGAGGAGCACCTCGATTACGCGTTCTCGCCCAAAATGGGTTATCTCTCGGCGTGCCCGACGAATATCGGTACCGGCATGCGCGCCTCCGCGATGATGCACCTGCCGGCCCTCGTCATATCCAGCCAGATGGAGAAGGTGGTGCGGGCGGTGAACCAGCTCGGCATGGCCGTGCGCGGGCTCTTCGGGGAGGGTTCGGACGCCAGCGGCAGCATCTTCCAGATTTCCAACCAGACCACGCTCGGTGAGAGCGAGGAGGAGATCATCAAGCACCTGCACGGCGTGCTCACCACGATCGTCGACCAGGAGCTGAACGCCCGGGAAAAGTTGATCGAGACGGACCCGAAGAAGCTCTACGACAAGATCGGCCGGGCCTTTGGCATCCTGCAGAACGGCTATCTGCTGAATTCCAATGAGGCCATGAACCTGCTTTCCCTGATCCGGCTCGGCGTCGACCTCGGGGTCTATGCCGACAAGCAGCGGGCCGTGATTGACCGCCTCTTCATCGAATGCCAGCCCGGCCATGTCCAGCATGCGGCCAAGGGCAGCTTCGAGCCCGGCCAGCGCGACGTCCTCCGGGCGGAGCGGCTGCGGTCGGAGTTTGCCAAAATGCCTCCCCCTGATTTCAGTACCACCATTCGCTAACCGACCGACCCCCGCACCAACGATGGAACCAATGAACAACTTCACCCCGCGCGCACAGCAGGTGCTCGCGCTGGCCCGCAAGGAAGCCGATCGCTTCCATCATAACTACGTCGGTACGGAGCACCTGCTCCTGGGCTTGATCAAGCTGGGGCAGGGCGTCGCCGTCAGCGTACTGCAAAAGATGGGCCTCGATCTCGAAACCGTGCGCGGCGAAGTCGAGAAGCAGGTCGGCATCGGCCAGGAGTCCAAGACCCCGGTCGGCAGCATCCCGTACACTCCCCGGGTCAAAAAAGTCCTGGCCCTCGCCGGCAAGGAGGCCAAGGCCCTGAACCACTCCTACGTCGGCACCGAGCACATCCTGCTCGGCCTGTTGCGCGAGGGGGAGGGTGTGGCGGCCCGCGTCCTCAAGACGCTCGAGATCGACATCGAACGCACCCGCAACGAGATCTTGCGCGAGCTCGATCCACAATTTTCCTCCGGGCAAAGCCCGGAGGGCGGCCCCACCAGTGCAGCGGGCGGCAGCGGGGGCGAGGAGGTGGCCCCGCGCAGCGGCAGCGCCGATGACAAGAAAGAGGTCAAGACTCCGGCCTTGAAGGCGTTTGGCCGGGACCTCACCGAGCTGGCCCGCAAGGGCGAGATGGACCCCGTCGTGGGTCGCCAGAAGGAAATCAGCCGGGTCATCCAGATCCTGTGTCGCCGCACCAAGAACAATCCGGTGCTCGTCGGCGAGGCCGGCGTGGGCAAGACCGCCATTGTCGAGGGCCTGGCCCAGGAAATCGCCAAGGGCAACGTGCCCGAGATCATCGCGGACAAGAAGGTCGTGACCCTGGACCTCGCCCTGATGGTCGCCGGCACCAAGTACCGCGGGCAATTTGAGGAGCGCATCAAGGCGGTGATGGATGAGATCAAGCGCGCGAAAAACGTCATTATCTTCATCGACGAGATGCACACGATGGTCGGCGCGGGTGCCGCCGAGGGGGCCATGGACGCCTCCAATATTTTCAAGCCCGCGCTCTCGCGCGGCGAGCTGCAGTGCATCGGGGCCACCACGCTCAACGAATACCGCAAGTACATCGAGAAGGACAGCGCCCTCGACCGCCGTTTCCAGATGGTGAAGGTGGAGGCGCCCTCCGTGGAGGACACCATTCTCATCCTCAAGGGCATTCGCGGCAAATACGAGGAGCACCATAAGGCGACGTTCACCGACAAGGCGATCGAGGCCGCGGCCAAGCTGTCGGACCGCTATATCACCGGTCGATTCCTGCCCGACAAGGCGATTGACGTGATGGACGAGGCCGGCTCCCGGGCCCGCATCACCACCCTGAATCGTCCGCCCGAGATCGAGAGCTTGGGGAAGGAGATCGATGAAGTCTGCGCCCAAAAAGAACAGGCCATCGCCGCCCAGCACTTCGAGGAAGCCGCCAAGTACCGCGACAAGGAAAAGCAGCTGCGGACCAAGCAGGACGAGCAGGTCGAGTCCTGGAAGAAGACGCGCGACGTCAACCGCATCGTCGTGGACGAGGAGCAGATGACCCACGTGGTGGCCGAGTGGACCGGCATTCCCCTGAGCCGGCTCGAGAAGAAAGAGAGCGAGCGACTGCTCGCCCTCGATGCGGAGCTGCAGAAGAACATCATTGGGCAGGACCCGGCCACGATCGCCATCGCCCGCGCCCTGCGCCGCTCGCGGGCGGACCTCAAGGATCCGCGCCGCCCGATCGGCTCCTTCATGTTCATGGGCCCGACGGGCGTCGGCAAGACCGAGCTGGCCAAGCAACTCGCCGCCCAGATGTTCGGGAATCAGGACGCGCTCATCCAGATCGACATGAGCGAATACATGGAAAAATTCGCCGTTTCCCGCCTCGTCGGCTCGCCTCCGGGCTACGTCGGCTACGAGGAGGGCGGCCAGCTGACCGAGGCCGTGCGCCGCCGGCCGTACTCCGTCATTCTCTTTGATGAAATTGAGAAGGCTCATCCCGATGCCCTGCAGCTGCTGCTGCAGATCATGGAAGACGGCCGCCTGACCGACTCGCTCGGCCGCACGGTGGATTTCCGCAATACCATCATCATCATGACCACCAATGTCGGGGCCCAGCTGATCCAGCGCCAGACGACCATGGGTTTTGCCGCCGCGCAGGGCTCGGACTTTCACGACCTGGACAAGCTCAAGGAAAAGGTGCTCGAGGAGGCCAAGCGCATCTTCAAGCCCGAGTTCCTGAACCGGATCAACGACCTCGTGGTGTTCCGCCCCCTCAACAAGGAAGACCTCCTCAAGATCGTCGAGATCGAGGCCGGCAAGGTCGTCAAGCGGCTCGCCGCGCGCAAAATCCAGATTGAATTCTCACCCGAGGCGAAGACCCTGCTCATCGAGAAGGGTTATGACGAGAAGTACGGCGCCCGGCCCTTGCGCCGGGCGGTTGAACACTACCTCGAGGATCCGCTGGCCGAGGCCCTGCTGCGGGGCGAGGTCAAGGAAGGGGAGCCGATTCTGGTCGTGCGCAACGGTGATAAACTGGAATTCCAGGTCAAATCGCCGACGGCCGAAAGCGGGGTATCTCCATAGTCGAGAGCAGTATTCGTCGCCGGCTCCCAGGGGCCGGCGACATTTTTATTTTCGCGGGCGGGTGACTTGGCCGCTCAGGACAGGGCAGTCCCGCGTTTGCATGCGGATAATTCCTGGTTGAAAAGATGGGTGGGGCAGAATTGAGATGAACAACCTGACCGCGTTATTGCCCAGATCCTGCTAAAAACACCCTCTTTCTGAACCTTTCCAGCTTGTGGGCGTCTAAGACCGCACTTCACTCTACACCCTCCTATGTTTGATATCATCAAAGGCGCCGGCATCCTCATCTATCCCCTGGCGCTCTGCTCCATCATCGCGGTCTATATCGTCGCCGAGCGCATTTACGCCCTCCGCAACGCGGCAATCCTCCCCGATGATCTGGTTGATGCCGTGGTCGAGGGCCGGGCAGCCACGGGCGGCAAGCATTCCGTCCTCGCCCGCATCATCGACTTTGCCCAGACCCACCAGGATGACCCGGAGGCGGTCAAGGCCTTCGCCCGCCTGCAGATCAACCGCATGGAGCGGGGCGTGCCCTATCTGGACGTCATCTACACGCTTTCCCCGCTGATCGGTCTGACCGGCACGGTGACCGGGCTGCTGAAGGTTTTCTCGCAGATTTCGCCGGAGACGGGCCTGCCCGATCCGGTCGCGTTCACGCAGGGCGTCGCCTTGGCCTTGTCGGCCACGGTCATCGGCCTGGTCGTGGCGATGCTGGCCTTGGTCCCGGCGGGGTATTTGCAGCGCCGGATTGAGAACTATGCGGTGAAGATTGACCTGCTCCTGGAGCGTATTCTGGCCCGGGCCGCCAAGAAAGCATGAGCGCCCTTTACCAGAAGCACCGCAAGCGGCCGGAGCTGAATCTCGTGCCGTTGATCGACGTGCTCGTGATGCTGATCTTTTTTGCGTTCGTCACCATGCAGTTCAAGCAGGCGACGACCATGAACCTGACCCTGCCCAAGGTGGAAACGGCGGGCAAAAGCGAGCTGAAGGATTCCCTGACCATCAGCATCACCAAGGAGGGCACCGTGGATGTGAACGGCAGGTCGGCGACGATGGACACCCTGGATGCACTGGTCCGGGAAATCGGCCGGATCAGCAAGGACATCACAGTCGTCATCCGCTCGGATGAGAATACTCCGCTGCGCTTTGTCACCATGGCGATGGACACCTGCCGCAAGCAGGGCCTCAACAAGATCCGGTTGCAGGCGCGCTGAGAGGTGGGCTCTCTTCGCTCCCAGACATATCCGAACTGAATCCCCGGCATACTGCCTAGGGCCGACTGACGGCGGCAATCAGATGGTGTAGTTCGGCTTCCACCTCGGATTCGCTTGCCACCGTCTGGGCTACGTTGAGGCGTAGTCGCTCCCCGAGGCGACGGCGCAGCCGCTGTAAGGCGACGGTGAAGGCATGGGTGCCCATATGCAGACGTTGGGCCAGTTCAGCGTGGGAATCCCCGTCGGAATTGTGCCAGACGATCGATTCAAGGGTGGAAAAAAGTTCGCCGCGGCCACTCTGCCCGTATTCGGCTCGAAGTTCCGCCACGGCCTGATCGATCATGCTTTGCGCCCAGTTACGGTCGTAAATCTGTTCGGGATTCAGACCCGGGTCCACCGGTTCCAAGGAAAAGCGTTGTTCGGCCGTTTCGAATTCGATCGGCAAGGGAGTCAAGCCACCCCCACGCTTTATCGCTTGGGTCCGATGCCATTCGTTGGTCAGAAAGTTTCGCAGGGCGATGAGCAGGAATGAGCGGAAGCGCCCGCCCTCGGGCCGAGCCCGGGCAATTCCGTGTGTTGCCAGCAAGTGCGTCAGGAATCCCTGGGTGCAATCCTCGGCTTCATGGTGGCCGCGTCCCTGCCGGCGGATAAACGCATAGAGAGGATACCAATACTGGCGGCAGAGGGATTCCAACGCGGCCCAAGCTTGGGTATCCGCCCCTCCACTGGCATGGAGCACTATGGACCACTGCGTGGAGGGAAATACGCCACTATCGATGGAGGAAGGGGGATAGGTCATCCCGATACTCATGGTGGATTACTTATTTGCATTTCCTGCGCCTCGATTTCCGCCCAAGAGGGCGCTCGCCAGATGTGAAGTTTTCCAAACTGCGTATGTGCTGCGACGGTATTCCCGTCAGGCGAAAACTTTACTGCGACGATGGCCGCACTGGGAATATCGAGCCTCAGCACGTGCTCCCAGCTGGTCGTATTGAACAATAAACCCTGTCCAACGGCCAGCCGCTGGCCATCAGGCGAAAAGGCCGTGCTTCCGCCATTATTAATAGTTTTTACCAACTGAGCAGTCGATAGATCCCAGACAGTGGTCGTGAGGCTGCTTGGTACAGCGAGCAAACGTCCATCGGCAGAAAAGCTTCCTCCGTCCCACCATCGCAACCCGGCCTTGGGCAGTTCGTGTCGATTACCGGTGACAAGATTGATCAATGCAACAGGCCCGATCTCATTGCTGCGCCCAGACCAATGGTCCCCGTTCCAGCAGACGAGGCTCCATCTGCCATCGGCCGAGGTGACGCTTCCTGGGACATATCGGCCAGACGGAAAGGAGCTCGGTCCGGCATAGGGCCATGAGCGTATTGGCTTTCCGGTTACGAGGTCCCATTCGGAAAAGCCGTGCCGACGGTTATCTTCGCTTACCCAGTTAAGCAGCAACTTATTGCCGTGGTCGACAAACGCGACCGTGGCGAAGAGTTTTTCGACTTCCGTAGAAGCAACTAACTGGCGTTGTATTTCCTTAGTCTCCCAATTCCAGATTTGCACGACATCGTTTGGCTTGATGATTGCAAGCAGGGGGCGGTCAGAAGCTAGGCTGGCATGCCATGGGGCAGGATGCTCGGGTGGCCCGACGTTGATTAGGTCTTCGCTCTCACTGAATCCGCGGCTGTGAAAAAGCCGCACTTTGCCCATCCAGTCCAAAGTCACGATCGATCGGCTGTCTTGGGAAAACTGCCATCGCATCACAGGTGTGTTGATACAACTGTAAACTCTGGAAGCTTCCTTTACTGACGTGTCCCATAGGCGTATTGTGCCGTCATACGCTGAACTCACCAAGGTCTTACCGTCAGGCAGTAACGCCAGATCGGAAAGCCAGTGTTCATGGCCCCGCAAAGTGCGCACGACCTGGCGAGTAGTAAGGTTCCAAAGCCGGATTGTCTGGTCGGCCGAGCCTGAAGCTAAGGTCTTGCCGTCCGGGAAAAAGATGAGTTTTTGTGGCGGGCAGTTGTGTCCTTCTAGTGAGCCGAGCGAGCTGCCGGTAGTGACATCCCACAGGTGAATGAGCTTGTTGGTGCTGCCAGTTGAAGTTGCGAGTGTTTTGTTGTCAGGCGAGAAGGCGAGTGCGTCGATATATTCGCCTTGGGTCTTGATTGTCCGGAGTTCCTTTCCGGTTACTGTATCCAACAGCAGCACGGAACTATCGTCACCGTAGACCCCGGCGATCGCCGCCGTGCGAAAGTCGAGCGTCATCGCCATCCTGTCCTCCAATGGGTTTCGCATCGCGAACAATTGTTTGCCTTCGGGTACCGACCAAACCACTGGCACCGGGCACGTCCCGGTGAGCAGCTTCGTGCCATCAGCGGAAAAACTGATTTCAGTCAGACCCTTATAAGGACCGAGGGTCAACGGCCACTCGCGGACGGTCTGGCGAGTTAT
>JBAXWQ010000152.1:0-8039 GCA_037128315.1 Opitutia bacterium
TAAATGTATATTAAATGTATATTAAATGTATATTAAATGTATATTAAATGTATATCCCTCTTTTGTAACAGGTTATTAACCGATATATTATGCGACGTCGATATTGATCGTATATATTTACAAACGAGACGACAATCATGCCGTCGGTAGTTAAAACGTTCTAATGGGTTATCAAACTAGCATGAAATACCCTATTCTATCCGCTGGTTGTTGGTTTCGTTTCATGCCGCGCCTGCTATGCGGCGTGGTGTTGGCCTGCAGCGTGGGTGACGTGGTGGGCGCGATTGAAGACTGGGATGCGGCGGATCGGTCGCACGTGTTGACGGTGGATCTGACGCGCGAGGGCCAGAACCTGCTGCCGCCGTCTCCCGATAAGCCGGTCTATTACGTCCCCGTCGTCTTGGGCTATAAAGAGCGCGGTGAAATCGTGAAGCACTATGAGCGGCGACCGAACGAGGAGGTCATCCTGCGGACGCTGATTGCCACGCTGGAAAAGCAGGGGTACCGCATCGCCTCCAAGGAATTTCCACCCACGCTCACCCTCTCGTTCGAATGGGGAACCGTGGCGCCGAGTTTCTTGGATAAACGCGTCCTTAACACGGCGGAGATGCGCATGATCATCATCGGTGAATCCGAGTGGGATGTGAACAACCGTTACGCCCTCGACGAGATCAACAGTCTCACGGCCCGCCACTATCTCCTGGTGTCCGCCTTTCGCTATCAACGCACCGCGGTGCAAGGGAAAGAGGATGTATTGCTGTGGCGCGCCCATTCAACGACGAGCGCGTGGGGCGACTACCTCGACGATGTGATTCAACCCATGATCAAAATCGCGTCCCATGGCTTCGGTCGCTCCG
Source organism: Opitutia bacterium (assembly GCA_037128315.1). Taxonomy (GTDB): domain Bacteria; phylum Verrucomicrobiota; class Verrucomicrobiia; order Opitutales; family Opitutaceae; genus Lacunisphaera. The sequence goes on from JBAXWQ010000152.1 coordinate 858, forward strand.
TCAAACCCGCCGCCTCCTGGTTCAACGAGCGCACCGGCACAGTGAAGTTGGGCGAGCTTAAAGTGGTCGAAGAGCCACCGACAAACCATCAGCACGAGACGTAGCCCCGTTAGTTTTCAGCGTTTTTTGACCGCAGGACAGTTCCCGAATTAGGAGGCCGCCGGCCAGGGTGTATTTCCGGCGACCGCGTAACTGATGGGTCCCTTCGCGCATCTATTCGACACATGAATCCAAGCCGCATCCCACCTCTTGGATTCTTAGCGCACATTCCGCGCATGATGAACCTCACCAAGGTTGTTCTGTTCTTGGCCCTGGGTCTGTCCGGCGCCCTGCTGGGCTTGCGGGCCGCACCTGGGGAAAGTGACTTCAACATCAATGTGCGTAGCGACGTTGATCGGCCGTTCAAGGGCTTCGGGAAGGAAACCCTCCGCGAACACGGGAAAGTGTACGCCATCATCTCGATCCAGCAGATCGACAACCCCACCAATAAGCTCGTGCGGCCGGTGAACGAATACGACCTCCTCAAGGACCTGCATCAGGTTCTCACGAACCACGGCTATCGCGAGGCCCCGGCGGGCACGACTCCCGATATCCTCCTCACCGTCCTCTACGGCCGCGGTTGGTTGCGCAACCCATACCTGGACGACGGTATGATCGACCTATACAACGGCGGGATTGAAGGCATCAGGGCCGGTGGGGCGCCGGTCGTGACGATCGTGGGAGTCCCCAAGGATGCGTTTCGACACAAGGATGCCTTCTATGAAGAGAAGTTGCAGCGGGCCGAAGGGGAGAAACTCATCATCAACATCACCGCTTGGCAGCCGCCCGAGCCCCGGAAGGCGGGGGCGAAGAAGGCGAAGCCGAGGCAGTACTGGCGCACCACCATCAATACGGAAGACGCCGACCAAGATTTGAATGTTCTGAAGGAGAAGATGCTCAGAGCCGGCGCGGTCTGCTTCGATCAGGTGATTGACCGGGAGGAAATTACCGTGTCCAGCTCCCTTCCCGAAGGGCACGTGGAGGTCGGCATTTCAACCGTGGTCGAGCCGAGCCAAGCGCGCAAGTAGCCTACCTCAAACGCACTGTCTTCGACGCGACAGCGAGAGGCGTTATGAATGCCGAACCACACAGCGCAACCGACCTCCCCAGCTGAGGAGGTTCATGGTTACGTCACCCCCACTGACGGCGCCATATCTCATGCCTCCACGGCGGCGCGGTTATTGAGTTCATTCGCACGGCGTGAAGTCTCCCATTTTATTCCCTACATGAAAAATTTCATTCGGTCGGTGACGTTGAGCAGGAATCAGCCCGCTGCCGGTGTCCCGTTAGCAACCTTCGGATTTCGCCTTTCCCCTCTGTCCCTGCGTCTTCGTTCGGCTGGCTTGGTTCTGTTGGCTCTGCTGGCCTCCGCACCAATCATCTGCGCAGCCCCGGTCGATGAACGATTCGTGATCGAGTCGGTCGACATGACGCGGGACGGCAAGAAGCTGACGCCGCCGACTCACGACCTTCCGACGTACTACCTGGCCATCTTCGATGGTTACAAGGAGCTGGGTAGTGCGAGCCGAGATTACGAGCGCAAGCCGCCGGACGAGGACACGGCGCGCCAACTCATCACCATGCTTGCGAAGCAGGGCTACAAACTGGCGTCGAAACAGAATCGCCCCACCATAGTCCTCGTCTTCCAGTGGGGTTCAATTGTGCCCGTGGAAGTGGATAGTGCCCTCCGGGGACCGAATCAGCCGCCGTTGCCCGGCCATGTCACCAATGCGAGTGAGATCCGGGCGTATGTCGTGGGCGAGCGCGCGCGCGACCTCGATCGCCATGCCGCCTACTATTCCGAGATGTCGAGCCTCGCGGCACGGCATTATCTGATGATCTCTGCCTTCAAGTACCGCAACACCGACGAGGGCGACGAGATTTTGCTCTGGCGGGCCCACGTCACCACCGAGCTGTGGGGAAATTATCTGGCGGAGGTCTTGCCTCTAATGATCGCGCACGCCGCGCCAATTCTGGGTCGGAATGTGCCGCCTGGGGGCGGTTGGACGCCGACGAATCCCCATGTAACGATCGGAACACCGGTGGTTATACCGGACGCAAATTCAGCTGAGAAAAAGTCCCAGTGACGGATCCGCCGTCCGGCGGTCATTCTGAAAACACCGTCCGGTGCCCAGCCACTTGTCACTTGTCACTTTCTCCCAGGTTCGCGACAAAGGCGCGAACAGACGGGCCGATAGCTTAATGGTTAAAGCAGAGGACTCATAATCCTTTGAGTCTGGGTTCGAGTCCCAGTCGGCCCACCATCCAGCCATCCCATCCTCCCTCCTCATGACATCCTCCCGTTCCCCCAAGTCCTTCCTGCTCCTCCTCGCGGTCCTCGCCGCCGGCGTTTCCGCTTCCGCCAGCGACGCCAAAACCGCCCCGGCCGCGGCGGCCTACCCGCTCAAGGTCTGTGTCGTCTCCGGCGAGGAGCTGGAGGGGGGCGACATGGGCGGCCCCATCGATTATTTCTACAAGGAAAAGGGCAAACCCGACCGGCTCGTCCGCTTTTGCTGCAAGCATTGCATCAAGGATTTTGAGAAGGACCCGGCCAAGTACCTGAAGAAACTCGATCAGGCCCAGGCCAAGCCCCTGTAAGAAAAACGCGCCTGGCTCCGGCGCGTGGCCGCTCCCGGCCTCCGCGCTCCCCGGCCAACCGCCCGGATCGGGCGCCCCCGGGGTCAGCCCCGGCCGTGCTCTTCGGGCGCGACCATGCCGTCGTCCGTGGCCTCGGTCCGGACGGAGCGCAGCGCGGCGAAGAGCCGCCGCAGGTCGCGCACCACGCCCCAGGACAGCCAGACGGTCGTGAGGACGCCGATCACCAGCGGCAGCAGGATCAGGTAGAACCACCAGAGGTTGGACCACGCGGCCAGCGTCCAGCGCTGCACCACCATGTTCCAGGTGGTCACACTCAGGAACACGACGCACGACGCCACGAACCAGGCAAACAGGCTGCCGGAAATCCACTTGTCGCCCCGGGTGAAATGCCGGTCCCAGCCGATCAGCCGGGCGGCCCAGTGGCGCGGCCCCGCCGCGGAGACGGTTGCCGTCTGGTCCTCGCGCACGGCGTAGGGCCCGCGCCGCAGCAGCTGCTCCATGTTGAACGGCTCGCGGCAGGTGAGCAGCGAGAGGCCGACGTAGCAGGCGATGGCCACCAGCACCGAGACAAACGCGATCTCCAGCCCGTTCATCACGTGACCCCAGGGCAGCGTGATGAATTTCAGCCAGAAGGCCTTGCCGGTCAGGTCGCCGCGCTGGGCGCACAGGCTGGCCATCTGCTGCACCCCGATGCCGAGGAGGGGGGTGATCGCCCCGGAGAGCATGGCGCCCCACGCCCCGGCGGCGGTGCCCCGCTTCCAGTACAGCCCCCCGATGATCACGGCCCCGGCGCCGCCCCCGAAGATCGCCCCGGTGATGCTGAAAAACAGCACGATGGCGTCCGTCTGCCGGAACAGCAGGCTGAAGAGGTACGCGAAGAGCGCCACGCCGCTGATCGCCCAGCGCAGCAGCCGGATGTGCTGCGCCGGCGTGAACGGGGTCCGGCGAAAGGGCATCACCACATCCTGCACGAAAATGCTGCCCCACGAGTGCAGGTAGGAGCCGTCGCAGGCCAGCATCGCGAACAGCATGACGGCGGCGAAGCAGCCCTTGATCCCGGACGGCAGCACGTGGCTCAGCGTCACCGGCACGAGCATCTGTGCCCGGATCTGGGGCTGCTCGATCCGGTTCACGTCGGCCAGGATCCGGCCGGCCTCGGCCTGGTGCTCCGGTGACCGCAGGACGGTCAGCGCGCACAGGCCCAGCAGCGTGATCATCACCGAGCGGGCAAACCCCCGCCAGTTGCCGAGAATGTTGCCCATCTTGGCCTCGTGCGGGTTCGCCGCCGAGCAGTTGAAGCCCTGGTTCCCCTGCCAGGCCATGTAGAGGTAGGCCAGCATGGCCGCGCCGATCGTCACATACCAGATGTTGAAGTCCTCGGTGGCGCTGGGGGAGTCGAAGGGATCCACCAGCCAGTTCCCCTTGGACCCGACCGGGGCCCCGAAGACCGCCTTGCCCGAGGCGTCGAGCAGGCCGATGCCCAGGCCCTGGTCGGATATTGCGCGGAAAATTTCGGGCCAGTCGAACATCGTCAGCAGCGCCACCGCGATGATCAGGTACAGGCCGCCGGAGATCAGGCCCTCGACCGCATCCGTCACCATGATGGTCAGCTGCCCCCCGATCAGCGCCATGGCCAGGGCCGAGCCGAGCAGCCCCAGCATCACCAGCCCGAATGTCGGGAAGGCGTGGCCCCCCAGCGCGATGCTCTGCGGCCAGCCGATGTAGTTGACGAAAAAGCGGGCGCTGACCGCCGGGAAGATGGCGAAATTCACCAGGCCCGAGACGAAGCACAGCGTGCCGGCCAGGATGCGGAAGCGCCGGCTGTAGCGGACCTCAAAGAGCTGCGCCAGCGTCAGGACGCGCGTTTCCCGGTAGCGGTAGACGATGAAGCCGGACAGGGCCAGGAGCATGACGATCGTGCCGCTCCGCCCCAGCACGATCTCCCACCAGGTGATGGTCACGCCCGACCGGCACATGATCTCGAAACACATGATGGCCGTGATGGCCCCGAAGCTGGCCGTGCCGACGGAGGTGGCCACCAGGTAGCGTCCCGCCGTGCGCCGCGCCGACAGGAAGTCGGCGACGGAGTGCATGTGCCGCTGCGTGTACCAGGCGATCGTCAGGACGATCGCGAGCGGCACCGCCACAATCGACCAGTCCAGCCAGCTCATGCGCTCCGCCCTCCGCCGACTGCGACCCGACCGGGCCGGGGGCACGGTTCGAGCGGGGGCACGTACTCGGGAGGGGACACGTTGAACAGGCGCGCGTTTGCGGGGTTCATCCGTGGGGGTAGGTCCGGACGAGCGGCCCATGCTCGGGGATCCGCCGCCGTTTGTCCATCCTCGCGGCGGCCCCGCGCCGCCACCGCTCCGGAGCGCTTTTGGGTGGCGCTGAAAACCGCCCGGGTCCATGGATGCACGGCCCGATTCCATCCCCATGAATCCAATTTTCCGCCGACTGGCCCAGTCCGTCCGCCCCCTGTGTTTCCTGCTCCTGGCCGGTGGCCGGCTGGCGGCGGCCGAGGGCGAGAACACGTTCACGATCAATGTGCGGGCTGTCGTGGACCGGCCGTTCAAGGGTTTCGGGGTGGAGCCGCTCCACGAGCATGGCAAGAGCTACGCGATCGTCTCGATCGAGCAGATCGACAACCCGACCAACCGGCTGGCGCGGCCGGTGAACGAATTCGCCCTGCTCAAGAATCTCCGCCACGTCCTCGCGACCCACGGGTTTCGCGAGGCCCCGGCCAACACCCGGCCCGAGATCATCCTCACCGTCCTCTACGGCCGCGGCTGGCTCCGCAACCCCTACCTGGATGACAGCATGATCGACGAGCTCTCGGGCGGCATCGACGGCATCAGCGCCGGCGGGGCGCGGGTCGTGACCATCGTGGGCATCCCCAAGAACGTGATCCGACACAAGGAGCCCGGGTACGAGGAGAAGGTGCAGCGGGCCGACGGCGAGAAGCTCATCCTCAACCTCACCGCGTGGCAGCCGCCCGAGCCCCGGAAGGCCGGGGCGAAGAAGGCGAAGCCGCGGCAGCTCTGGCACACCACCATCAACACCGACGATGCCGACCAGGACCTGAACGAGCTGATGGAAAAGATGCTGGCCGCCGGCGCGGCCTATTTCGACCGCGAGATCGAGCAGGAGGAGGTCTCCATCCCCAGCACCCTGCCCGAAGGTCGCGTGAACGTGGGCACGCCCACCGTGGTCGAGCCCAACCCGCCGCGGAAGTGACGCGCCCGGCCGGGCGGCGCGTCACCGCAGCCAGCGCGGCAGCGCCAGCGAGATCCAGGGCAGGTAGGTGATGAGCAGCACTCCGACGAACCGCACGCCGAGCAGCGGCAGCACGGCGCGGATGACCTCGGCGATCGGCTTGTTCAGCCGGTAGGAGGCGAGCAGCAGGTTCAGCCCGACGGGCGGGGCGAGGAAGCTGAGCTCCATGTTGGCGAGGAAGATGATGCCGAGGTGCAGCGGGTCGATCCCCAGCCGCGTCCCGATGGGGATGAGCAGCGGCACGACGACCACGATCGCCGCGTAGATTTCCACCAGCCCGCCGATGAGCAGGAGCGCCACGTTCAGGCCGAGCAGGAACACCCAGCGCGACTGCACGTGGATCGCCGCCCACTCCGCCAGGCGGTCCGGGATCTGGGCGTCCACCAGGTAGTTCGTCAGCCCGAGCGCCACCCCGAGGATCAGCAGGATGCCGCCGACGAGCACGCCGGCCTCGGTCATCACCCGCGGGCAGTCCCGCACGATCCCGAGGTCGCGGTGAATCACCGCGGCGACCAGCCACGCATAAAACGCCGTCACCGCCGCCGCCTCGACCGGCGTGGCCCAGCCGCCGAACAGCGCGACCATCGACACCACCGGCAGCAGCAGCTCCCACTTCGCCGCCCAGAGGGCGCGGCCGGCCTCCCCCGCCTCGAACCGCTGCCGGTCCGCCGCCGCCCGCCGCCCCGCCCAGATGCCCCAGGCCACCGTCATCGCAATCAGGAGCAGCGCCGGCACCAGCCCGGCGAGAAACATCTCCGGGATGTCCACCTTGGCGAGGATGGCGTAGAGGATCACCGGGAGGCAGGGCGGCAGCAGGATCCCGAGCGAGCCGGCGCCGGTGACGAGCCCGAGCGCGTCCCGCTCCGAGTACCGCGCCGCGATGAGCACGGGCAGCAGGAGCCCGCCCAGCGCGAGGATCGTGACGCCCGAGCCGCCGGTGAACGAGGTGAAGAACGCGCAGATCAGGGCCGTGGCGACCGCCGGCCCGCCGCGGAACCAGCCGACGAGGGCCTGGAACACCCGGACCAGCCGCTGCGAGGCGCCGCTCTCCGCCATGAAGTAGCCGGCGAGGGTGAAGAGGGGGATGGCGGGCAGCGCGGGATTGGTCACCAGCGCATAGTGCTCGACCGACACCGCGGCGATCGGGACGTCGCGGCCCCAGAACAGGACCAGGGCGGTGCCGCCGAGCGCGACGAAGATGGGCGCCCCGAGGGCGGTGGCGGCGAGCAGCGCGGCCAGCGCGGGCAGGACGAGCCGGTCAACGGCGAG
>JBAXWQ010000153.1:0-8011 GCA_037128315.1 Opitutia bacterium
GGTTCAGTTGCTCGACCGTCATGGTCAGCTCCCCCACCCGCTGGGACAACAACAGCACGTCTTGGCGGAGGTTCGCCAGCTCGACGCGGGGATTGTCGGTCGTATTCTGGCCCCACGCCGCGGTGGCTAGAACCGCCAGCAAACCACCGAAGCGCATGTAGCTGCTTTGCATGGACGCCATGTTTGGGAATTTCGCTGGAAAAACAAGCCTTAGCCCTTGGGCCGTTGAAACGGGGTGCCGGCCACCAGCGGCGGCATGGGCTGCGAGGCCAGGCGCGTGCCGGCGGCGACCGGGAAACCGCGGAGGAAATCTTCCGCCGGCAGCATTTTCCCGCCGGGTCGCTGAAGTTTCCGCAGGTGCAGAATACCCTGCCCCGTCTCCACGAGCAGACTGCCCGCCCCAGTGCCGATGACGACCCCGGCCCCGACCGGATTGCAGTCTGGCAAGGTACTGGCCTCCGCGAGGCCCAGTTTAACGAGCTGGCCGTTCAGGGTGACCGTGCAGCCGGGCCAGGGCATCAGGCCATTGATCCGGGCCGCGAGGACTGCCGCCGGCAGGGTGAAGTCCAGCACCCCGTCCGATTTGTCGAGGCGATGGCAAAACGTGGCAGCCGCGGCCGGTTGCTCCGTGAAAGCCTGCGTCCCGGCGGCGAGCCGCGGCAGGCTCCTCGCCAGCAACGGCACACAGGCCAGGGCCAGCTTGCCTTCGACCTCGGCGGCCGTGTCGAGTGGCGCAATCACGACGCGCTCCACATCCGCCACCGGGCCGGCATCAAGCTGCGGCACGATGCGCATGAGCGTGACGCCGGTCGTGGTTTCCCCCTGCGTAATGGCAGTCTGGATCGGGGACGCCCCGCGGTAGGCGGGCAAAATCGACGTATGGAGATTCAACGTCCCCAGCCGCGGCACCCCGATGATGTCGGGGCGCAGGATGTGCCCGTAGGCCATGACGAGCGTGAGATCAGGCCGCAGTGTCGCGAGGTCCGCCGCATCGGCGGTGGAAATTTTCTCCGGTTGCCGCACCGGGAGGCTCCGGTCAAGGGCCCACTGCTTGATGGCGTTGGCCTGGACCTGCTGGCCCCGTCCCACCGCCCGGTCGGGCTGGGTGTACACGGCGACGACTTGGGCGAGGTGTTTTCCTTCGGCGGCCAACCAGTTCAAGGCGGGCAGCGCGATGGCATCCGAGCCCATGAAGACCACTCGCAGCATGATTCTCAGTCGTCGAAGACGCCTTCGTCCGCTACTTCCGCCCCGCTGGCCTCGGCCCGGGCGAGGTTCTGCCGGTGGCCCTTGGCCGCCAGGCGGTCGGCCACGCTCACCTTCTTCTTGCCGATGAGATCAAAGTGGATCGGGCAGCCATCGAGATCGAATTCCTTCACGAGCCCGGCCTCCAGGTAGCGGCGATAGGACTCGGTCAGGCTGCGCTCCTGGTTACAGAAGATTTTCATGCGGAACGGCCGCGTACCGGTCTGCGTCGCGTAGTAGATGCGGAAACGGATATTATAGGTGCTGGACGGGGGCGTGCGCTCGGCCAGCCGGATGATCGCGGCATTGAGCTTCGCCGTGGGAATCTTGGTGTCCAGGCGCCGGTTCAGGGCGCGAGCGGACTTCAGCATGCGGGTAATCTCATGGCCGGTCAGGGCCGAGACGAACATCACCGGCGCGCCGGGGGTGAAGAAGAGTTTCTCGAACATCGCCTTCTCGAAATGCTCGCGGAACTCGCGCTCGCTCTCAAACTTCGCCACCGCCGAGTTGTCGCCGCCGCTGAAGGCCGCGTGCACCAGGTCCCACTTGTTGACGACAATGACAATCGGCTTGGCCGCCTTGATGATTTCGCCGGCGATGGCCTGGTCCTGCTGCGTCACCCCGTCCATGGCATCGAGCACCATGAAGACCACGTCGGCGCTGCGGATCGCCTCCAGCGAACGCAGGCGGGAAAAATACTCGACGGAAGAGGACAGCTTGGTCGCCGCCCGGATGCCGGCGGTGTCGATCAGCCGGAACGGCCACGGCTTGCCCTCCCGGCTGGTGTAGACGAAGTCGAGTTCCACGGCATCGCGCGTCGTGCCTGGCTGGTCACTCACGATCAGCCGGTCGCTTTTCAGCAGCCGGTTGCTCAGGGACGACTTGCCGACATTCGGCCGGCCCACGAAGCAGATGCTCAGGCGCTCCTTGTCGAGATCGGTCTCCTCGGGCACGGGCCCAAGTTTGGCCAGGACCGCGTCCCGGAGTTCCGCCTCGCCGTTGCCGTGCTCGGCGGAAAGATAGAACGGCTTGCCGAAACCCAGCCGGAAGAACTCGGACACCTCGGCGATCTTCTCCTCGCCGCTGTCCGCCTTGTTGGCCACGAGCAGCACCGTTTTCTTGCTGCGGCGCAGGAGTTGTGCGATGCGCTCGTCAAGGGCCGTGACACCCTCGCGTGCGTCGATGATGAACAGGATGACGACAGCGGCCTCGATGGCGAACCCCACCTGCAGTTCCGAAGCCTTGGTGATGCGGGCCGGGGTGTCGCTGCCCGTCAGGCCGAGCCCACCGGTATCCAGCAAGGTGTAGCTGCCATCCTTGACCTCGGCGTTGACCACATCGCGCGTGACGCCCGGCATGTCATGAACAATGGAAATACGCTTGCGCGCCAGCCGGTTAAACAGGCGGCTTTTGCCCACATTGGGACGGCCAACGATGGCGACAGTGCGCGGAGCGGGAGTCATTTCCCTCACCTTCTAGGCGGAGTCCCCGAGTGGCAAGCGATACTTCTGCGGGTTTTGGCCGGTCTTACCCGGCAGATGGCGTACTCTTCTTGTGGGTCGGGGGTTAGCTCTGGAAGACTCTCTGCAGGCAGGCGGCATAAAGCCCGATCGCAACCAGCCCAACGACCACCCGAATCGGCCGCGCGCTGAAAATTAGTGTTTATTAGTGTCCATTAGTGGTTTCCTTTCCGGGTTCGCATGTTCGAAACACTGACCGAAAAACTGACCGGGGCCCTGCGCAACCTGCGCGGCGTCGGCCAACTCTCCGAAGCCAACATGGCGGACGCCCTCAAGGAGGTGCGCGCCGCCCTCCTGGCGGCGGATGTCCATTTCAAGGTCGCCCGCGAATTCATCGACCGGGTGCAGCAGGCCTGCAACGGCCAGGCGGTGCTCAAGTCCGTCACCCCCGGCCAGCAGGTCGTCAAGATCATCAACGACGAACTGGTGCAGCTGCTCGGCGCCGGGTCCACCGAACTCGCCCCGACGCGGCCGCTGAAGGTACTCATGGTCGGTCTGCACGGTTCCGGCAAGACCACCTCCACCGCCAAGCTGGGCAAGCTGCTCAAGAAGAAAGGCAGCCGCCCCTTCGTGGTCGCCTGCGACGTCTATCGCCCAGCTGCCATCGACCAGCTCGAGATTCTGGCGAAGCAGGAGGAACTGGGCTTTTACGGCGACCGCGCCTCCCTGGATGTCTCGGCCATCGCCCTGCGCGGGCTGGAAATGGCCCGGGAGCAAAACGCCGATATCATCCTTTTTGACACGGCAGGACGATTGCAGATCGATCAGGACTTGATCGAGGAGGTCAAACAGTTGCATGCGAAAGTGCAGCCCGACGAGGTGCTGTTGGTGGCCGACGGGGCGCTCGGTCAGGAGGCCGTCAATGTCGCCAAGGCCTTCCATGAGGCCCTCGCGCTCACCGGGCTGATTCTCACGAAGCTCGACGGGGATGCCCGGGGCGGCGCGGCCCTGTCCATCAAGGCGGTGACCGGCGTGCCGATCAAATTCATCGGCGTCGGTGAGAAGACCGCCGACTTTGAGATTTTTTATCCCGAGCGTCTCGCCTCCCGCATCCTCGGCATGGGTGACGTCGTCTCGCTCGTCGAAAAGGCGCAGGAGAACATCGACCAGCAGGAGGCCGAGCGCATGGCGGAAAAGATGCGCAAGGCGGATTTCAACCTGGAGGACTTCATGGCGCAGATGCAGCAGGTGAAGAAGATGGGGTCGATGCAGTCCATCATGGGCATGATGCCCGGCATGAGCGGCGTGCAGCTGCCCGACGACTCCGAGCGGCAGATGAAGCGGACCGAGGCCATCATTCAATCGATGACGATCCAGGAGCGGCGCAAGCCCGGGATTCTAAACGGCAACCGCCGCATCCGCATCGCCAAGGGCGCCGGGGTGAAGGTTCTTGAGGTCAATCAGCTCATCAAGCAATTCGAGCAGATGCAGAAGCTCATGAAGATGATGAAGGGTGGTAACCAGAAAAAGCTGATGCGGCAGATGGAGCAGATGAAAGGCCGCGGCGGCATGGGCGGCATGCCGGGATTCTGAATCAGCGGCTCGGCCTGATGGCGGAATGAGCCTACCTTAAGCGGGATTGCCCTGCTTGGTTGCGTGGTGCAGCGCGAGGGCGAAGGCCTGCAACTTGGCCGGGCTCTTGATGCCGGGAGCCTGCTCGACCCCGCTGTTCACGTCGATCAGCTTGGCGCCCGTCCCCGTCACGGCCTCGGCGACATTGTGCGGGTCGAGTCCGCCGGAGAGGACCCAATGCTTCGCCGGATGGGTCTCGCGGTAGCGCTTGAACTTCGCCCAGTCACCGGTCTCGCCCGTGCCCCCCATCTTGTCGGGATGAAAGGTGTCGAGCAAGAAGGTGTCAGCCAGCGGCAGCAACTCGGGGTAGAGGTCCACCCCGGGCGGCAGACGCGGGGCGAGCCACAGGCGCGAGATCCCCACGGTTTCGGCCCAGGCGCCCACGATTTCGCGCGGCGTTTGCGGGTTGAAGTGAATCTGGAAAAAATCGAAGCCGTGCTCCGCCTGCTGGGCGAGGTCCGCGGGCGATGGCTCGACGGACACGGCCACTTTTTTCCGCGGAGGCAGGCGATCCTTCATGGCGCGATATTGCGGTTGCGAGACCCAGCGCGGTGACTTCGGGTAGAAGATGAAGCCGAGGAAATCTGCGCCCACGCCATCCGCCGCATCGGCATCAACCAGCGAGGTGATGCCGCAAACCTTGAGTCTGATGCCGTTGATCATGGGGCACCACGAAATACAACAAATACACGAAAAGAAATCACGTTGGGTGTTTCGTATATTTCGTGGTTAAAAGGCATTGACCGCCTTTATCACATGATCGACCTGTTCGTCGGTCAGTTCGGGAAACATCGGCAGGCTCACGCACCGGGCGCTTGCGCTTTCCGCCACGGGCAGACTGCCCGCCGGGTAACCGAGTGAAGCATAACATTCCTGCCGGTGCATCGGGCCCGGGTAGATGATCTCGGTGCCGACGCCGCACTTCTCGAGATGGACACGGAGATCGTCCCGCCGCGGATGCAGCAGCGTGAACTGGTGCCAGACCGATTCCCCATAGGCCGGCACCACCGGCAACTGGACGTCGGCCCGCTTGATGCCGCCGAGATAGCGGGCCGCGATGGCCCGCCGGCGAGCCGTCCAACCGGCCAGGTGCCTGAGCTTGATGGCGAGCACCGCGCCCTGAAACCCGTCCATGCGGAAATTGAAGCCCACCACGCTATGGGCATAGCGCCGGGGCGAACCGTGCACGCGCAGGAGCTGGGCGTGATCCATGACGGCCGCGTGCTGGGAAACAAACGCCCCGCCCTCGCCGCAGGCGCCCAGGTTTTTGGTGGGATAAAAGCTGAAGGTGCCACAGTCACCGATGCGGCCGACCGGCGTGCCCTTGTATTGGGCCCCGACCGCCTGGGCGCAGTCCTCGACGACAAACAACTTGTGCTGCCGGGCCAGCGCCATGATTTCGTCCATGCGGGCCGGTTGACCAAAAATATGCACGACCACGATGCCCTTGGTCTTCGGGGTGATCGCCCGGGCAATGGCCTCGGGACTGATGCACCAGGTGTCAGGGTCGATATCGACGAACACCGGCTTCGCCCCGACGTAGCTGATCCCCCAGCAACTGGAGGCGAAGGTGAACGGCGTGGTGATGATTTCATCGCCGGGACCGAATCCGCCGCACAACGAGGCGACATGCAGCGGGGAGGTACCGCTGTTCATGCCCAGGGTGCGCGCATGCCCAAACGTGGCACTGAAGGCTTTTTCAAAATCCTCCACGTCCTTGCCCAGGCAGAACCGCGTGGCGTCGTAGGTGGCGGCGAGCGCCGCGAGGATTTCCGTCCGGAGAGCTTGATGCTGGGGCTTGAGATCGAGGAAGGGAACTTTCATGGGGCACCACTAATCCACACTAATTGGGCACTAATTCAATCCCGACTCATAATGAGTGAGAGCTTGGTGTCCATTAGCGGTTCAGTTTCTTTTCCAAAGCGGCCATAAGGGAGTCCAATGTCGCCTCCGCCCCCTCAAAGTCCACCGGCAATCCCAGCTGCTTCATCGTGGCGGACGTGGTCGGGCCAATGCTGCCGGCCAGCGGACGCCGGGCCTTGGTCCCGAGCTTGAGCGCCGTCGCCTGGTCAAAGAAGGACTGCACCGCGGAAGGGCTGGCAAACAGGATGGCATCCGCGCCTTTGGCCCGGAAATCAGCCGCGACCGGATCCTGGGCCAGGTCGGTTTCCTCCGTCTTGTAGACCGGCAGACAGTCGACGATGGCCCGGTCCGCCTCCAGCAGTTGGACGAGCGTCTCGCGGTTCTGGTTGCCTGTGATGACCAGCACCTTGGCGCTGTCCATCGATTCGCGCTGGCTCAGTTCCTTGGCCAGTTCCTCGCCGCTGGCCTTCTTCGGCTGGACCTCGACCCGCAGATGCAGATCGCGGATGGCGGCCGCGGTCGCCTCTCCCACCGCCGCAATGCGGGCCAGGCCGAAGGCGCGGATATCGTCATGCACCCGCAAAAACTCAGCGAAGAAAAATTTCACCCCGTTGACGCTGGTGAAGATCACCCATTCGTAGCTGCCAAACTCGGCCAGCACCTCGGCGAGGGTGTCGGGCTTGACGTCCGGACGGACCTGGATGAGCGGCAGCTCCAAGACCGTCGCCCCCAGGGCCTCGAGCTGGTAGCGCCACTCCGCCGCCTGCTCGCGAGCGCGGGTGATGACGAGGCGGCGACCCGCCAGGGGAAGTTGCTTGGGCTCAGGCATGGAAATTTACGGCCTGCAGCAGGCGTTGGGCGCCGGCGGCTGGGTGGGAAAAATCGGCGGCGACGAGCGGAACGGTGTGGGTGCCGGTTTTCTCGTGGAAAAAATACAGCGTGTCACCCGCCACATGGGCGGCGAAGGCCATCTGGCAGCCGCCGCCGATCGCGGCCTGCAGCGCCCGTTCCAGCGAGACACTGCGGGAAGTGGCCGCATCGAACACGGCCGCAAAGCGCGGAGCATCCTCGGTCCGGCTTTGAATGGCAATGGCCCCCTGCCCGACCGCCGGCACACTCTCGTTGAGCTGGAGCGGGCGGAGGACAATGCCCGGCCAGCTGTGGATGCCGAGCCGGTTCATGCCGGCGGCGGCCAAAATGGTCGCGTCGGCCGCCCCGCTGGCGATTTTCTTCAGCCGGGTGTCCACATTGCCACGGATTTCCGTGAACGTGGCCGCGGGAAATAATTTCCTCACCTGGAGCTGTCGGCGCGGACTGCTGGTGGCGATGGTGGCCGGAATGGTCACTCCCTCGCGCAAGACCAGCACGTCGCGGACATCCTCCCGGGGCATGTAGCCGGCCACCGCCAGCCCGGCGACCATTTCACCGGGGAGATCCTTGCAGCTGTGTACCGCCACATGGGCCTCCCCGCGCAGCAGCGCCTGCTCGAGCTCGGCGGTGAATAGTCCCTTCCCGCCCTGCTTCGTCAGGGACCACTCCGCCTGGCGGTCGCCCGTGGTGACCATCTTCAGCAGCTCACATTCGGCCCCGGGGATCGTGGCCCGCAGGTGGGCCGCGACCATCTCAGTCTGGGTGAGAGCGAGTGGGCTTTTGCGCGTGGCGAGGAGGATTTTCATGGATGGTTGCAGTGGGCGGGGATTTCCGGCCCACCTTCGCCAAGGCTATGGTGGGCAATTTTCTTTCCGCCTCGGAAAGAAAATTGGTAGACGCTGAGGGACTCGAACCCCCGACCCTCTCGGTGTAAACGAGAT
>JBAXWQ010000154.1:0-8009 GCA_037128315.1 Opitutia bacterium
TGCAAGGACTGGTTCAAAGCGTCTATCGTTTCCGGAGGGACTTTTAACATGAGTCCCCTCCCTCCCGATATGGACCGCTCTGCCGGAATCTCCTGCGCACAGCCCGCTGCTCACGGATGCCCCGTTACAACCACCCGGGATCAACCCCACCATGAACGATCAGCCATCCAACTCCGGCGTCCCCCAGGACGCTGCCTCACGTTATGAAGAGGAACTCGCCAACCCCCCGCCCCAGAAGCACAGCGAGCCTCTGACCGCCGAACAGCTGCGCGCTGAATCCAAGGAGCGAGCCGCCAACCGGCCCATCCTCCAGAAAATTCTGAGCGTCTTCCGCAAGGAAAAGGGCTCCTTCCGCGAACTCGTCATCAATTCGGAGCCCCTCGAGAAGCGCGTTGCGCTGCTCGTCGACGGCACCCTCGACCGCTTCGAGATCGAGCGCGAATCCGACAGCCGCATGGTCGGCGGCATCTACAAGGGCCGCATCAAGAACCTCGACCCCGGCCTCAAGGCCGCCTTCGTCGACATCGGCTACAACAAGAACGCCTTCCTCCACTACTGGGACATGCTCCCGGCCGCCACCGACTCCTCGGTCGAGGTCGTGCGCGTCAACAAGAAGAAGGACACCGGCGGCGCCCGCCCGGCCCAGCCCACGGTCAAGGACATCCCGAGCATGTACCCGCCGGGCACGGACATCGTCATCCAGGTCACCAAGGGCCCGATCGGCACCAAGGGCCCGCGCACCACGACCAACCTGTCCCTCCCGGGCCGCTACCTGATCCTCACGCCGTTCTCCGACGGCTGCGGCATCTCCCGCAAGATCGAGGATCCGCAGGAGCGCAAGCGCCTGAAGACCCTGATCAACGAGCTCACCATCCCCGAGGGCATGGGCGTCATCTGCCGCACCGCGGGCGAGGGCAAGAAGGCCCGCTACTTCGTCCGCGACCTCCACCTGCTCCTCACCAAGTGGCAGGAAATCGTCCACAAGATGGAGAACGACCGCGCCCCGGCCTGCCTCTACCAGGAGCCCGACATCGTCGAGCGCACCGTGCGCGACTTCCTCACCGAGGACATCGACCGCGTGCTCATCGACAACGAGTCCGACTACAAGCGCACGCAGGATCTCGTCGCCCAGATTTCCTCCCGCTCCCGCGGCAAGATCGCGTACTACAAGGAGGCCATCCCGGTCTTCGAGCGCTACAACATCGAGCGCCAGATCGAGCAGACCTTCCAGCGCCGCGTCCCCCTGCCCTCCGGCGGCGAGATCGTGATCGACGAGACGGAGGCGCTCATCTCCATCGACGTCAACACCGGCTCGCACAAGTCGCGCTCCGGTGACGAGAAGAACACCATCTTCCAGGTCAACATGGAGGCCGCGGTGGAAATCTCGCGCCAGATCCGGCTGCGCAACATCGGCGGCCTGGTGATCATGGACTACATCGACATGAAGGAGCGCCGCCACCGGAACTCCGTCTACGACAAGATGGTCGAGCTCATGTCGGAGGACAAAGCCAAGACGCACATTTTGCCCATCTCGACGCTCGGCATCATGCAGATGACCCGCCAGCGCCAGCAGGAGTCGCTCTCGGCCAACATCTACACCGGCTGCCCGTATTGCCGCGGCCGCGGCATTGTGAAGTCGGCCACGACGATGTCGGTGGAGCTGCAGCGCAAGCTCAGTGCCGTCGCCCGCCGCCTGCAGACCCGCAAGGACGGCAAGGAATACGCCCTCCGCATCCACGTGCACCCGTCCATCCTCGAGCGCCTGCGCTCCGAGGATTCCGAGCTCCTGGTTCGGGTCGAGAAAACGTACGGGGTGAAACTGGCCTTCCGCGCCGACCCGAACTACCACGTCGAGAACTTTAAGATCATTAACGCCATGACGAACGAGGAATACCGCTGAGGTTTTGAGACCGTATATTAAAGCAGAGTCTCGTGAATTAAAGTCCAGTTTCTCAAATTAAAGTCCCGTTGTGGTTCAATTGAAGTAACGCACGACTGGAATTAAAGCCGCAGTCGACTTCAACGAAAGTCGAACGCTCAAGCCCACGAGGTATTCCTCGTGGGCTTTTTGCTGTTCGTCCCGAGGGTGGTCAAAAGCGGTGACAATTGAACGGATTCCCTCGCACCCCAAGTCCCGGCGGAACCCTTCCTGCTGGTGCAGCCTGACCGCCTGCAGCTTTTCCCAAAGCGGTAGCTACGCCGTTTCTTCCCAGTCCGCGGGATGGCGGACTGGCTTCCTTTCTATCGACTCTTTCGTTTCCATGGTAGTAACACTCCTTCTTGGTGTGGAGTGTCACCCAATTATTCCCCGTTTTCGTGTCTAGGGTCTGGTAGTTAGCATCCCGTTCGATATGGTCAAATTTCTCTCGACCACAAACCGATTGCTCCATCCAACCGAAAAAACCTGGAACTCGCCTTGAAACCCGCTCTTAGCTTTGACCCGATGCAGCTCAAAGCCCTGCTGACCCTGGGGACGGCTGCGCTGCGACCAGTGTCTCTTCCCGTCGCCTCCCGCGAAGAGTGTCTGGGCCTAGCCTGGTTGGTTTGCATCGGAAAGATGCCCGGCTGTGGCCGGCGGCGAGGGGCGGGTGTCTTCCTCCAACCGGATTCGCCCCACAGGTATCATCCAGCCGGCAGCCTTTCGCACTCTAGCTCGCGATGAATCCCCAAATCCCCCGATGGTCGTTAAGCTCCGACCTATTCACGTCATATCGGCGGCTGGCCTTTGGGTCCATCACCCTGTTCTTGGCCAATCTAGGGGCGCTGATCGAAGTCGTGTTGCATCCCGAAATTCCCTATTTCGACGAGGAGCACCTGATCATGGGTGGCACCACGGCACTGACGGTGGGCTTCCTGCTCTACATTCTGGATGGATATCTCTGCCGCCACGACAAGATGAGCGCGGAACTGCGGGAGAGCGAGGCCCAGATTCGCGCCCTTGTCGACAATACGCTGGTGGGCGTCGGCATCTTGTCGGGCAGCCAAATTATCTTCGCCAATGACGCCCTGCTCGATCTCTTCGGTTGCACCCGGAACGAACTGATCGGAACTGCGCCCGCCGAACCCGTGGTGGCCGAATTTCGCAAGATGATTCTCCAGCGCCTAGCCGGTGAGGCGCGCGGCGAGACGGTTTCTCCGGCATTCGAGTTCTCCATCCCTCGCAAGGATGGCGTCACCCGTAGCCTATACGCTACTCACTCCGCGTTTCGCTGGCGGGGGCAGCCCTGCCTGCAGATAATCCTCATCGACATCACCGCCCGCCGACAGGCGGAGTTGGTCCTGCGTGAAAAGGAAGAGCGACTGCGCATGCTGTTTGACGGTAGTCGCGACGCCATTCTGGTCCATGAATTCGTGCCGGGCGAATTGCCCGGGAAGTTCATCGAAGTCAACGCCGAGGCAACCCGGCGCTACGGTTACACCCATGCTGAATGGCTGGAGATGCGTCCGATGGATCTGGACGCACCCGAGGGGCTGGCCGCGATCCCCGCGGCAATGCAGCGCTTGCAGGCCGAAGGCCATGCCAGATGGGAAGGCGTGCACCGCACCCGGGACGGCCGCAAGATCGCAGTCGAGATCGACAGCGTCGTCTTTAATTACCTCGGCCGGACTATGATCATGTCGAACGCGAGCGACATCACTGAGCGCAAGCAGGCGGAGGATGAGCACAGGAAACTGGAGGCGTTGAACCGGCAACTCCAGAAGTCCGAGAGCCTGGGCCGGATGGCCGGGGCCATTGCCCACCACTTCAACAACCAACTTCAGGCGGTGATGCTGAGTTTGGAGTTAATCGCGAGCAATCGGCCAGGAAATGCGGAAACACTCGAGGGCCTGGTCGAAGCACGGCAGTCCGCCCGAAAGGCGGCGGAAGTGAGCACCCTGATGCTGACCTACCTCGGTCAATCACAGGACAAACATGCCCCGCTGGAGCTGGTCGAGCTTCTCCATCAGAGTCTGCCCCTGCTGCGGCCTGCCCTGCCACGGGGCGTGGTTTTGGAGACCGACCTGCCCGCTCCCGGTCCGGTCATCAACGCCAACGCGGACCAGCTTCAGCAGGCTCTGATTTGCCTGGTGACCAACGCTTGGGAGGCCAGCGGGGAGGGACGGGGCGCCATTCGTCTGAGCGTCAAGACGGTTGCAGCCGCGGACATCCCCGCCGCAGGCCGCTGGCCCGTCGACTGGCAACCGCGGGAGAGCTCGTCGATCTATGCCTGTCTGGAAGTGGCGGACGAGGGCGGCGGTATTGCCGCCAATGATTTCGACCAGCTCTTCGATCCATTCTTTTCCACGAAGTTCACCGGCCGAGGCCTCGGTCTGTCGGTCGTTCTCGGCATTGCGCGGTCGCACGACGGGGTGGTCACCGTGGAGAGCAAGCCTGGCCAGGGGAGTATTTTCCGGGTGTTTTTCCCGGTGTCGCTGGAAACCGTCCCGCGGAAGCCGAAGCAGGCGGCATTTGGCCCCCTCACCCCAAACGTCCGACGAGGTGGCACGGTGCTGGTGGTCGAGGACGAACCGGTCGTGCGCAAGATGCGCGCGCACGTGCTCAAGCACTCTGGTTTTACGGTGCTCGAAGCGGAGGACGGCGTCGCGGCGGTGGAGATATTCCGCCAGCACGGGAACGAAATCGGTTGCGTGGTGTGTGACCTGAACATGCCCCGGATGAACGGCTGGGAGACCCTGACGGCCCTGCGCCAACTTGCGCCCGGCATCGGGGTGATTCTGGCCAGCGGCTACAGCGAGGCCCAGGCGATGGCAGGCGACCATCCCGAACAGCCCCAGGCTTTCCTGCACGAGCCCTATGATACGAAGGCGCTCATCAACGCGATCAATCAGATTCTGCCCAGTAACGCGTAACGCCTGGCAGCTTGAGATTGGAGACCGTTACGGCGACGGCGGATTCCGCGCCGCATCCGTTCCCTAGGGACGACGCGCACGGATTTAATGTCACCAAACATAAACTTTCGTTCTCCTTCGTAATCATTCTCGTTCTCTCCTTTCGCGCCCGGCCCAACAAGGCCGGACGTTTTGTTTTGGCCTTCCTGTGCCCTCCGAAGCCTAGCGCGAAGGACAGGCGCGCCGACCCGAACTACCACGTCGAAAACTTCAAGATCATCAACGCGATGACGAATGAGGAGTATCGCTGATTGTCATCGCGAGGCTGGCTTCCGCCAGCCGTGGCGATCCAGCTCTTCTCCTTCCAACGCCGGCCCCCTGTCTCGCCATAGCTCTCCGAGCGACGGCGGATCGGGCCGGCGTTTCCCTTTGGCGGGCTCGCGTCCCTGCGTGCCGCGCCTGGCACCCGCGCCCGGCCTCACGCCGGGCGCTTGGTCCTGACGTAAAATTGCCGCTTCCTATTCGAGGCCTGGAAGCCATGTTGACTCGTACACGGGCCCCGCGTGTTGCGACACGCGCCAGAACCATTCCCGCCCGTAAAAACACTTCCTCTCGCGCCCACCTCGGGCCGTCTCCGCGCCAATCACCGTTCGTTGCTGCCCGACCTGCGGCAGATGATCCTCAATGCCCGGGAGCAGGTGGCCCGGGCGGTGGACACCACCTTGGTGGCGCTGAATTGGGAAATCGGACGCCGCATTCGCCAGGAAGTTCTGGGTGAGAAGCGCGCGGCCTACGGCGCCGAGATTGTCTCGACACTGTCGAGACAATTGGCCCCCGAGTTTGGCCGCGGTTTCTCCGAAAAATCCCTCCGGCACATGATGCGCTTCGCCGAGTCATTTCCGGATCGTGAGATTGTCTCCGCGCTGCGGAGACAATTGTCGTGGAGCCATTTCCTGGAAGTCATCTATCTGCCCGACCCCCTGCAGCGCGAATTTTATGCCGAGATGTGCCGGATGGAGCAATGGAGCGTTCGCACACTCCGCCGGAAAATCCAATCCATGCTCTTCGAGCGCACCGCCCTCTTGCACCAGGCTTTAGTCCTTATTCATACGCGTGTGAAATCCCACCTCCTTCCGCGGCAACTCCGGTGGCGGGGCAAGCAACGGCTGGAGTTTCTTCCACAGAGATAGCAGTGCGCTGTTGTGCTCCAGCAGCGTTTGATGTTCGTCGCGGCGCCCACAGGGCACCCGCCGCTTCTCACCCTTCGACTTCGCCTACGGGCTGCTACGCTGCGCTGCGCAACGCCATCTCCGCGCCTTGCGCTTCGTCAATCTCCGCGAGCCGTTTCAGGATCGTCGCATTCGTAGCCAGCAACTCGCGCTGCACGATGAATGCCCGCACGACATAGACACTCATTTCCACCGCCTTCGGGCTCCGCAGGACGTTTGCCGCCATCACTGCTCCGTGCTCAGTGAACGCCCATGGGCGATTACTCAGACGGCGACGCTGCGGCTTGGATGTGGTCGCAATTTGCGGCCACATATTGGCTTTGAATTTACCTTCAGCGACTTCTGAACTTGATATCACCGGCTGTGATTTCAAAACCGTGAACTCCTCGGGCTTAAGTTGAAATGCGAAGTCGGCAGGGAAGCGTGCCGCATTGCGTCTGAACGCCTCGTTGAAGCGCTTGGTCGTCGTGCCATACAGCCGGGCAAGGTCGGCATCGAGGATGACACGCTGACCGCGGATCGTGAAAATGCGGCCGGACAGGGGATCGGGCGGAGACTGGCTCATGGGCGGAATAGTTCGCGTCGCAAACGGCGACGCACGTCGGCCCGGGAGTAGCCAAGAGCCAATCCTTGCCCTCGCCAATCAATTTCTTCGCAGACTCATCGCGACACCCTATCCGCGGTTCTCCCATCCGTTCCCATCCGTGGTTAACTTTCTTCGCGCCTTGGCGCGTACGCCAAGAAATCTATAGGGACAGGTTAAAAACACATTCAAAGATCCTGGCCGCGCAACTAGTCGGGAACGCCCGCCGGTCCGCATCCCTGCGGCCTGTTGTTAAGAGGCATTCCTGAATACTTTTTTCCCGCTTATCCCCAGCATGTTGCGTGCATCATGCGGGGAATAGCCCCATTATACGCCGCAATTATGACAATATATAGCCTTACTTTTCTAACATTAGTCTGCTTATGACTTGCCATATAAAACTAATTGGCAATCTATAGCATGTCTTGAAACACTCGTTACGCCAAATTCTATTCACCGATCTCCAAGCAAGACTCCCTGTGTTGGTCGCTGCACAAAAGGCGGCAACCATCCCGGCTGGCGGATGGCTCCGTGCCGTGCGGCAGGCCTTGGGTCTGGCTCAAGCCGATGTCGCCAAAAACACCGCCGTCACCAAGCAAGCCTACGCACAGTTCGAGCGCGGCGAGACCAAGGGCACGCTCTCGCTCGGCAGCCTGCAGCGCGCCGCCGAGGCGATGGATTGCGAGCTGGTCTATTGCCTGGTTCCCCGCGCCAGGTCTTTTGGCGAACTTGCCATGCGGCTCGATCCCGCCTTCGCCCACCTGCAGGCCAGTGAACATTCCATGGCTCTCGAAGGCCAGGCCGTGGGTGATCTGCCGCGAAAAAAAATGGAGGGCCCGACTTCAGACGGGCCGTGATCGATAAACCCATGCACTCCGCCACGCTTTGTCATTCTGAACGAAGTGAAAAATCCAGCCATCGTACCGAACGGTGGAGCGTGTTGACCCCAACGCGCTTGAATCATCCATTCCAAAACAAACGCGCTGAGGTCAGCGCGTTCCACCCCGGCCTGCATGAGTCCTCCTGACGACCTCTGGCAGGACGAACCGGGCCAGACTCCCCTCACCGCGGAGGAGAAGCGGCAACTGCGTCCCAGCCTGTCCACCCGCACCCAGCTCAACGCCGCCCAGGCCATCGTCTGGGTAATCGATGCCCGCCAGGGCGGCATCACCGAAGACGACCTCAAGTTCCTGGCCAGCCTGCACGCCGACATTCCGCGCCTGATCGCTGTCAGCCGCGCCGACCAGAAAACCGCCGAAGACATGGCGGCCATCGTCGCCGCCATCAAGAAAACCCTGAGCGGGCGCAACGTGGCCTTTGTCGACGTGCTACCGGTGTCGGCGCGCAATAAACCGGCCTGGCCGCTG
>JBAXWQ010000155.1:0-7949 GCA_037128315.1 Opitutia bacterium
CGCCTGCCAAGGCCAGCCCCTGGCCGCCGTCAGCGAGGAGAAAAAGGCCAGCACCCAGATCGCGCCCAAGTTATACGACCTGACCACGCTGCAACGCGAAGCGAACGGACGCTATGGCTTCCCCGCCAAGCGGACCCTGCAGATCGCCCAGGCCCTTTACGAGCGGCACAAGATGATCACCTATCCGCGTACCGACTCCCGGGCGCTGCCGGAGGATTACATGCCGCTGGTCCGCGAAACGCTGGCCAATTTGCACGGCGATCTGAAAGTGCATGCCCAGCGCGTGCTCGAGGCCGGCTGGGTGCAGCCGAACAAGCGCATCTTCAACAATGCCCAGGTGTCGGATCACTTTGCCATCATCCCGACCCAGCACGAGGCGAAGCACCTAGACGAGGCCGAGGCCAAGCTTTTTGACATGATCGCCCGGCGCTTCGTCGCGACCTTTCACCCGGTGGCCGAGTTTGACATCACCACCCGGCTGAGCGTCGTCGCCGGCCACACCTTCAAGACCGAAGGCAAGGTACTCACCTCGCCCGGCTGGCTCGCCGTCTACGGCAAGACCACGGTCGATGACGATGCCCCCGATTCGAAGGCCCTGCCGGCCATGTCCCCGGGGGACAAGAGCAAGGCCAGGACCCTTGATCCCGTGCTGCACGCCGAAAGCACCCGCCCCCCGCCCCGCTATACGGAAGCCACCTTGCTTTCCGCCATGGAAGGCGCCGGCAAGCTGGTCGAGGACGAGGATCACGCGGAGGCCATGAAAGAGCGCGGGCTTGGCACCCCGGCCACGCGCGCCGACACCATCGACGGCCTGATCAATCAAAAATACATGGATCGCAGCCAGCGCGAGCTGGTGCCGACCACCAAGGCCGAGCAACTGATGCAGTTCCTCACGGCCGTAAAGGCCACCGATATCACGAGCCCGACCATGACGGGCGAGTGGGAATTTCACCTGCGGGAAATGGAACACGGCAAATTCTCCCGGGAGAAATTCATGGCCGAGATCATCAAGGAGACCAAAGGCATCGTCGAGCGGGTCAAGGGCTTCGAGGAGGATGACTCGGTGGCGCGCGTGACCGACATCATTTCCCCGACCGACGGCAAGCCCATGCGGGAAACCCTGCGGGGCTACAAGTCGGTCGACGGGGAACTCATGGTCTACAAGGTCATCGGCGGCCGCCGCATGGAGGAACCCGAGGTCAAGGAGCTCGTCGAGAAACGCCAGGTGGGCCCGCTCGACGGCTTCATCTCCAACAAGACCCGCAATCGCTTCTCCGCCGTGATCAAGCTGGCGCTCGTCGAGGAGACGAAGAAGAAGGAGACGGTCAAGAAATGGAAGACCGAGTTCGACTTCGGCGACAAGGTGGACATCGCCACCCTCACCCCTTTCTGGACGGATCCCGCCACCAAGGGTGAGCTCTGCGAAAACGGCAGCAGCTACATTTTGCGGGAACGCGAGGGCGAGGGCTGGAAGCAAACGTTCCGGGTCGGCCGGATCATGTGCCAGAAGGCCATCGCGCCCGAGCAGGCGATAAAAATGGTGGCGGAGGGCAAAACCGACCTCATCCAGGGCTTCATTTCCAAGAAAGGCCGCCCCTTCGACGCCTTCCTGAAGCGCGAAGGCCCCAAGATGTCCTGGGAGTTCCCTCCCCGTAAGGCCAAGCTGGACAAGGACGGCAAGCCCATCGCGCGCAAGGCCCGCGTCCCCCTCGACCTTTCCAAGGCCACGGTGATCGGCGAAAGCAAGGTGCACGGCGGCGAACTGGTCATGACCGAGGAGGCCTATTACGTGCGCAAGCCCGGGCAGGACAACCGCGCCGTATTCAAGTGTCAGCGCAAGGTGTGCGACGTGGAAATTCCCGTCGATGAGATCCGCCAGCTGATCGAGGATGGCCGCAGCAATCTCATCGAGGGCTTTGTTTCCAAGCGCGGCAACAAGTTCAGCGCCTACCTCGTGCTCTCGCAAAAACAGGACAAGGCGGAATTCGAGTTTCCGCCACGCTGAGTCAAAAGCATACAGTCGGCGCAGCTCAAGCATCCGAGCTGTAGGAGCGGCTTTATGCCGCGATGTTGGCAGTCGAATGCGCTGCCGCTGCACGATCGGGGCATAAAGCCCCTCCTACAGCGCTGTTCCTACCCGTCACGGCAGTGCGATTCCCCGCTCGCCGGCCACTCCGTAACCGTGTAGGGTGCGCGCCGTCACCCGCCCCATGCTATCCCCTGCCCGGATCACCAATGTCGTCCTCTTCCTCGGTTTGCTGACCCTGGGTGGCTACGCCTATTGGGAGCACCAGCTCCGCTTGAATGCAGCCAACGAGCTCCAGGCGATGGCCCGGGAGCGGACTGACCTGCGCAAGCAGCTCTGGGCCCGGCCCGCCGTGACCGAGCCCGCCGCCACGACTGCGGCGGTTCATCCCCCGGACGAGGCCAGCCCCGGCCGCATCGAGGACGTGGTGCCGGAGGAATGGCGGGGCCAGCGCCCCGGGGAGATGTTCAAGCGCTTCAACCAGCTCATGGAGAATCCCGAGGCCCAGCGCCTGCTCGCCATCCAGCAGAAATCCGCGCTCGACTCCCGGTACAGTTCGCTTTTCCAGTCACTGCACCTGAGCCCGGAGCAGCTCGACAAATTCAAGTCCCTGCTCGTGGAAAAGCAGAATGCCGTGATCGATGTCCTGGCGGCCGCCCGGGCGCAAGGCATGACCGGCCCGGAGAATCGCACCACGCTCACCCAGATGATCCAGAGCAGCCAGGCGGAGGTTGACAACACCATCCGGGAAACCCTGGGCGAGGCGGTCTTCGCCCAATATCAGGGCTATGAGCAAACGATTCCCCAGCGCAATACCGTCGGCCTGCTCAACGCGCGCCTGAGCTATTCCGATCAGCCCCTCACCGCGCAACAGACCGACCAGCTGGTGCAGATTCTGGCCAGCACCACCCCGGCGCCGGCTACCCGGGCTGGAGCCAATCCGATCTCCGGCTTGGGCAACCGCCCGGGCGGAGCTTTCAACCTCACCAGCGTGCCGATCACGGACGCCGCCGTCGCCCAATCGCAGTCCGTGCTCTCCCCGACGCAAGTCCAGGCCATGCAGCAACTGCAGCAGGAGCAGCAAGCGCAACAGCAACTGCGGCAGCTCGTGCGCAACCAGACGCCCGGTTCAAAACCCGCGGCAGGCAAACTCGTCCCGCCCACGAAATAGCGGTCCCCGGAGCCGTTCGACTGGCTTACGGTCCAAGACAAGCTCCGGGGGATGGAGCCCACGGAAAATAGTCAGGCGGATTGTCCGCGCATTATTTGTCGAATGCCGGGCATCGGTGGTATGACACATAACCGGTCTTCCCCCCGGAATAATCCTTGTCGCTGGCGCCCAGCTGCGGGATAGTAGCAGTCTTTCCTACCATGATTGTTACAACTGCCCAGCTCTTCAAACACGCGTACGGCAAGTATGCCGTTGGCGCCTACAACATCAATAACGCCGAGCAGGCCATGGGCCTCTTCAAGGGAGCCATCGCGTCCAAGGCGCCTTTCATCATCCAGATTTCCAAAGGCGCGCGCAAATACACGGACAAGAAGATGCTGGAGGCCATCATCCGGTCCGCCGCCGAGATCTTTCCCGAGGCCATCTTTGCCGTCCATCTGGACCACGGCGACGAGGAGACCTGCTACGACTGCATCAAGTCCGGCTTCTACAGCTCCGTGATGATCGACGCGTCGCACGACCCGTACGAGAAGAACATCGCCATCACCAAGCGCGTCGTCGACGCGGCCCACGCCAAGGGCATCTCCGTCGAAGCCGAACTCGGCATGCTCGGGGGCGTCGAGGAGGACATCAAGGTCGAGGAAGGCAACGCCTGCCTCACCGACCCGGCCGAGGCCGAGGACTTCGTCAAGAAGACCGGCTGCGATTCCCTCGCCTGCGCCATCGGCACCTCCCACGGCGCCTTCAAGTTCAAGGGCAAGCAGTCGCTCCATTTCGACGTGCTCACGAAGATCAAGGCCCGCCTGCCCGGCTTCGCGCTGGTCATGCACGGCTCCTCCTCGGTGCCGAAGGAAGAGGTTGATCGCATCAATGCCGCCGGCGGCACGATCGCCGGCTCGATGGGCGTCGATGTGAACGAATACCTGCCCGCCGCCAAGCTGGGCGTCACGAAGATCAACATCGACACCGACGGCCGCCTCGTCTGGACCCGCGTGCACCGCGAGTTCTTCCGCGACAATCCCAAGGAGTTCGACTTCCGCCCGCCGGGCAAGGTCTTCATCGAGGAATACGCGAAGTTCATCGCCAGCCGCAACGTCCTCCTCGGTTCCGCGGGCCAGCTCGCAGGACGAAATTGCCGAAATCCTGCGCCTCCAGGCCCTCGTCGCCGATCATCGCGCCCAAGGCCTTGAAATCGTAGTCGTGATGGGCGTCGGCTTCGTCGGCGCCGTCATGGCCGGGGTCATCGCCGACTCCGTGCTTAAAGGCGGTGTGCCCGGCAAATTTGTCATCGCCATGCAGCGCCCATCTACCCGCTCCTACTGGAAAATACCGCTATTGAATCGCGGCATCGCCCCTGTGGAGGCGGAGGACCCGGAGGTCGCCCCGATGATCGCCCGCTGCGTCTTGGAGAAGAAAACCCTCACCGCCACCTACACCTACGACGCCCTCTGCCTCGCCGACGTGATCGTCGTGGATGTCCAGTGTGACTACCTGAAAGAGACTCTCGGCGACTGCCGCCAGGGCCACGCCGACATTGCCGCCCTCGAGGAGAGCCTCAAGATCCTCGGCGAAAAGATTCAGCCCCACTGTCTCGTCCTGATCGAGACCACCGTCCCCCCAGGCGCCACCGAATACGTGGCCTATCCGATCCTGAAGAAAGCCTTTGAGCGCCGCTTCGCCGGGGCAATAGGGGGACACGATGCGGCATCATGTCCCCCTATTACCGCCCTCAGTCCTCAGCGCTCAGCACTCAGCACTAATGTTTCATACCCTGAGCCTTTATTAGCCCACTCCTACGAGCGCGTCATGCCCGGCCGAGAGTACGTCGCATCCATCCGCGACTTCTGGCGGGTCTGCAGCGGGATCAACGAACCCGCGAAGGAAAGGGTCGTGAAGTTCCTCTCCGAAATCCTGAACGTCGAGAAGTTCCCGCTGACCGTCCTCGACCGCCCCATCGAAAGCGAAACAAGCAAGATCGTGGAGAACGCCTACCGCGCCACGACCCTCGCCTTCATGAACGAATGGAGCCTCTTCGCGGAGCGCAACGGCGTGGACCTGATCAAGGTAATCAAAGCGATCAAGGTCCGCCCCACCCACTCCAACATGATCTTTCCAGGGCCGGGGATCGGCGGCGACTGCCTCCCCAAGGACGGCGGTCTGGGCGTCTGGTCCTACCAGACCCTGATGGGTTTTGAGGATGACATCTTTAAGATCACGCCGCTTGCGATCGACATCAACGACACCCGCTCCCTCCATGTGGCGGAGCTCGTCCGGGACGCCCTCCGGAACATGGGGAAGATCGTCGCCGCCTCCAAGATCGCCCTCCTCGGCGCCTCCTACCGGGAGGATGTGGGGGACACCCGCTACAGCGGCTCGGAGATCGTGGTGAGAAAGCTCACGGAGATGGGTGCGGATATCGTCATCCACGACCCCTGCGTCAAGCACTGGTGGGAACTGGAGAAGCAGGACACCTACCCAGCCACGGGCCTTTCGCAGGCGAGGTTCTTCCGAAACCAGGAGAAACTCAAGGACAGCAAGGTAGAGAATGATCTGAATACCACCCTCAAGGGAGTCGATGCCGTCATCCTCGCCGTCCGCCACGAGGTTTATCTCGGCCTTGATCCGGATGCTGTTATTGCCATGACGGGCCATCCCCTCGCCGTCATCGACTGTTTCGGCATCCTCGACGACGCCGCAATCCGGCGCTACTTCGAGCTGGGCTGCGAGGTGAAGGGGCTCGGCCGCGGTCACGTCAAGCGCATCAAAGATCAAGTTCATGCCGAAAAATGAGGGTATTGAAATTCGGGTGACATAGCAAGAAAATCAGCTTGCAAATACAGGCTCTTGCTGTATATTCATCCGAAATGTTTACCCCGTGTTTTGCCCTGATTTAAAGGAAAGGGAGATCGCTGCCATGCCGGACATCAGTGTTATCATACCAGTTTTTCGCGAAGGAACGGTAATTGGCGCTGTTATCGAGAAAGTTCGCCTGATCATGGACGCAACCGGCCTAAGTCACGAGATCATCGTGGTTGACGACGGCTCGGATGACGAAACGGCCGCAGCGGCCCAAAAAGCCGGCGCCCGGGTGATCTCCCACCCCTACAATATCGGGAATGGCGCGGCCATCAAAACAGGCATCCGGCAAGCGAAAGGCAAAACTCTCATCATGATGGACGGCGACGGACAGCATAATCCGGAAGATATCCCTCAATTGCTTGCAAAGATGGACCGGTTCGACATGGTTGTCGGGGCGCGCACCGGCGATTCCGAATCACAGTTTCACCGCAACATGGCGAATGGATTCTATAATACTTTCGCCTCTTATATTTGCAGCAGAAAGATAGAGGACCTGACATCGGGATTCCGGGCGATCAAAGCAGGTATCGCCCGCCAGTTCGTTTCGCTTTTACCAAATTCATTCTCCTATCCGACAACCATCACCATGGCACTCCTCCGATCGGGATACAGCCTCGCGTATGTGCCCATCAAGGCCAACCGCCGCGTCGGAAAAAGCAAGATAAAACTGATCCGGGACGGCTCCCGCTTCTTTTTGATTATCGTCAAGATCGCCACACTCTTTTCGCCTATGCGGGTCTTCCTGCCCGTCAGCGCCGTCATGTTTTTCACGGGAATCGGCTACGGCGCCTTCAGGATATTGTTCATGGGAGGCCGCTACGGCCCCACCTCGGCCATGCTCATAACCATGTCCGTAGTGGTCTTCATGGTTGGACTCGTCTCGGAACAGGTCGCCCAGTTGCGTTACGACAGAAACGAAAACAAGGATTGATGCACACCATCAGCGAGAGCTCACGGCAGTTCTCGTGAAGCGGTGCCCGCATAAAAAATTCCTTGACAACCATTCCGCTTGTGTTATGAGTAGAATAATTACTCATAAAGGTGCACAAATGAACGACCTTTTTGCTGGTCTCATCTCCTCAAAAACAAGAATCAGCCTGCTCGTGCGCTTTTTCTTCAACCCCGGAACCAAGGCCTACCTCAGGGAACTTGCCAAAGATCTTCAGGTTTCCACAAATTCTGTCCGTGAAGAATTGAACCAGCTCACGAAAACAAAACTTCTCACCTCGGAAAAAAACGGACGCAATATCCTCTACACGGCAAACAACGATCACCCTCTTTTCCCGGAACTGAGATCCATGGTCAGCAAGGTCATGGGCCTGGACCAGGTCATCGAAAGCATTCTCACAAGACTGGGAGACCTCGAAAAGGCCTATCTCATTGACGATTATGCCGAGGGCAAGGATACCGGAATCATAGACATAGTACTGGTGGGAAACATAGACCAGTACCACCTGAACGACCTGAGCCGGAAAACGGAAAGCTATATCAAGCGCAAGATACGCTCCCTGGTCTTGACCAGAGAGGAATTTGAAGCCTTTTTGCCATCACTGCAAAACCGGCCCAGCTTTCTGGTCTGGGAGCGGCAAGGGGATGCGTAACCATTACCAGCAACGGATAATGATTTGAAATGCTCCATGTAAACCAACTGTTACGCCGTGGCGGTGTAATCCAGGGGGCGGAGCTGAATCTAACGTAATTCAAAATCGGGAAATTTATGAGCGAAATTATCATCGAGGACGGCAGCACCGTGAAAAACTACCGGGGCGATCTCTGGCGCTACCGGGAGCTTTTTCTGATTCTTACACGGCGCGATTTTTCCGCGTGAACAGAGGGTCGAATATGATTCGAGTTTTCATCAGTTCAGTGCAGAAGGAACTCGCTGCGGAGCGC
>JBAXWQ010000156.1:0-7867 GCA_037128315.1 Opitutia bacterium
CACGGGAATCCGGTTCTGCTCCCAGAGTTCGCCGACCTCGTAGAGCGAGCGCTGCACCAAGTTCTCGTAGAGCGAGAGCAAGTCGGGGTCGGCGTCCAGCCATTGCTGGAAGCTCGCGCGGCACTGCTCGCGGTTGTTGGCCAGAAGACCGGCGAGGTAGGAACGATAAACCTCCTCGGCGACGAAGGGCGGGGTGGGCGGCGGGTTCATGGCGTTCCTGTTGGGCCCGAGTTTCCGGCGTTGGCTGGCGCAGGCTCGGATGGCTGTAGGAGCGGCTTTACGCCGCGATTCAGCAATCCATCGCGGCATAAAGCCGCTCCTACCGGGAGACCGATCCCCTGAAGCATTGGCCACAAAAAGGCGCAAAGAATCGGAGGGCGAATGCAGCTTGCAAGGCGCCTATAGGCGCGCGGAAATTCTGGGTTATCCGGACGGACCATTCTTGTGCCTCTTTGTGGCAAAAATGCCTTGGGGAATAAGGGACAGGTCAATAATGCTCCTGTCGGGCGCCCGATTCCCCGGAGGGTTGGCCACGAAAAGGCGCAAAGAATCGGAGGGCGAACGCAGCTTGCAAGGCGCCTATAGGCGCGCGGAAATTGTCCGCCGGCTGGACGGACTATTTTTGTGCCTCTTTGTGGCAAAATTGCCTTGGTGGCTGGCTCATTGGAGTTAACCACTGCTAAGGCATGTCGATGGGGCGCTCCCGAAGAAGAGCTCAAACCCCGGAAGTTTAACCACGGATGGCCCGGATTAACCCGGATACGGCCGGTCGAGAGGGAATTCAGAAGCCGGGAAACCAGAGAATGAGTCATGGCTTTTTGGCTTCTGAATTCTTCTCGGGAGGTTGGAGTATCGCGGCGGCTCCGCCGCCCTGAGTCATTTGCGGCCAAACCTGCGGTGGAATTTGGATTTATCCGGATCGAATCGGTGTAATCCGTGGTAAAAAAATGCCTGCATCGCGGCAAAATTGCCTGGGTGGCTGGGGGGCGGGGCGGGGGAATCCTCATGGCGGCGTCTCCTTCTCCGGTGCGGGCGGGATCGTCACGATGTGGTGCCGGGATGGCTGGCCCAGTTGGGCGCACAGCGCATTGATCTCGTGCTTCAGCTCGATCATCCGCAGCTCGCGGCCGATGGCCACGGTGTTGAAACGAATCAGGCTGGTGTTGGAGCGGGTGAGTTCCTCGGTTGCCTGCCGCAGCTTCAGCTCCGCCCGCTTCTGGTCCTCGACCGTGCTCAGCAAGGTGCGGCGCGACTGCTCCGCCCGGAGCAGCAGCTGATTCCGCTCCTCCTCGGCCTTTTTTCGCTCCGTGATGTCGCGGCAGGCAACGAGGAGAACCGACTGGCCTGCCCGGCTAAAAGACCGGGCCGAGATCTCGACGGGAAAGATGGTGCCATCTTTTTTGCGATGCAGGCGCAGGGGGATTTTAATGACCTGATCCGGCTGGGACTGCGCCTCGTGCGTGCGGAGACTCGTCTCTTCCGGTTCGGCCGACAGCTCCGTGCTCAGTTTGGTGAGCAATTCCGCCCGCTCGTAACCATAGAGCACCGTCGCCATTTTGTTGGCATCAATGACGCGGCCCGTATCGCTGGCGAGCAGGAGCACGGCGTCCGAAGCCGAGTCGAAGAGCTGGCGATACTGTTGTTCGCTGGCCCGCAATGCCGCCTCCGCCCCCTTGCGCGCGGAGATATCCCGCACAATCGCCTGCATATGCGGCTTACCGTCCAAATCCAGCCGGTTCAGGCTGACCTCTGCGGCAAAAGGGGTTCCATCCGCGCGGCAGTGTTCCCATTCGAAGGACTGTGGCTCGCCCGCATAGGCAAGATTGATGTTCTTGATGGCTTCTTCTTCCGAAGATCGACCGTCGGGTTGTCTTGGAGGTGAGAACTTCTTGGGATGTGCACCGATGATCTGCTCCCGCGTGCAGCCAAACACCCGCAACGCTGCGCGGTTGCAGTCAATCCACCGGCCCTCGGCGAAAAGCAGGATGGCCTCAGGTGCGGCCTCGACCAAGGTGCGGTATTTCAGTTCGTTGTCGCGCAGCGCCGCCTCGGCCTGTTTGCGCCCGGTGATGTCCTGGACAATACCCGTCATCCGGATGGGTTTTTCTTCCGAGTTTAGTTCATGAATACCCGCGGCCGTGATCCATCGCACCTCGCCGTCGGTTCGGCGGATGCGGCACTCAAAGTTCCAGTCGGTCTGCGCCGCCATCGCCTGGCCAAAGAGCCGAGCGACCTCCGCGCGGTCCTCGGGAAGAACGTGTTCGAGGAACATCTCGTAGGTCCACTCTGGCAGCAGCGTTTTATACCCGAAGATTTGGTCGTGGATCAGGGTGCGATGCGCGGTGTGGTCGCGCAGGTCTAGATCCCATGCGCCGGTCATGATCTGTTGCAGGGCAAAGTTCTGCCGGGCCTCGCTCTTTCTGAGCGCCGCCTCGGCCGCCAACCGCTCCAACTCACCGGCCGCGCGCGGGGCGACCCGCGCCAGCGTGGCCTCGGCCTGCGCCCGGTTGGTCAGGGCGTGCCGGCCAATCACGGCGATGAGGCCGATCGGCTGCCCGGTGTGGCTGAAGAGCGTGATCCCGATATAGCTCTCGGCCCGCAGTTGCTGCAGCGCCGCGTCATTCGGGAACGACTGGACCACATGCGCGGGATAGCAGCAGACCGTTTTCCCGACCACCTCGCCGCAGGGCGTATCTTTCAGGGCGTAGGTCAGGTTGTCCTCAAACTGGCCGTCGTGCCACACCGCGAGCGTGGTGGCGTTCAGGGTGTCGCCCTCGAGCCGATCGATGCAAATGTAGTCCATCTGCAGGTTCGTGGCGAGGAAGTGCGCCAAGCTGGCAAAGAAGCTCTCCTGTTCCGGGCTGCTCCCGGCCTGGGCCAAAAAGGCGTCCACGGCTTCGGTTTGCTTGCGCTCGGTAATGTCGATGATGGCGGTGATCAAATAGGCCGGCTGACCGGCCTCGTCGCGGTGTAGGCTCGTGCTGAGATCGGCCCAGATAACCGATCCGTTCTTGTGGATATAGCGCTTGGTCAGCCGCGAGGATGATTTCTGCCCGGAAATCAACGTGTTGATTTCCGATTGGATGACGGCGATGTCGTCCGGATGGGTCACGGTCTGCCAGCTGGTTCGGGGAAATTCTGCCGGGGAATAACCCAGCATCTCGCACATCGCCCGGTTCACCTGCACGCTGCCGGAAAGCTGCGTGAGCGACATCCCCACGTTCGACGACTCGAAGAAGGTCCGGAACCGTCGCTCATTGCTCTGCAGCAACTCCTCCGCGTCCCGGCGCTTGCGGCGGTCGTCGGCCTCGCGCAATTCGCGCTGGATCGCCGGCACGAGCCGGGCGAGCGCGTCCTTCATCAGGTAGTCGTGCGCCCCGGCCCGCATGCAGTCGACGGCCACCATCTCGCCGATCGTGCCGGACACGATGATGAACGGCAGGTCCAGGCCGGTCGTGTGCAATAGCTCCAGGGCGCGGAGCCCGGAGAAGTTCGGCATTTGGTAGTCCGACAGAATGACGTCCCACGTCTTGCCCAACAGGGCGGCGCGCATGGCCTCGGCGGTCTCCACCCGCTCCCAGGTCACCTCGTAGCCGCCGGCGCGCAGCGTGCGCAGCACGAGTTTGGCATCGTCCTCCAGGTCCTCGACGAGCAGGCAGCGCAGGGGTTGGGCGGTGGTTTTCATGGGGTGTGCCATTTTTGTAGGGCGGGGTCGCCGAACCCCGCCGGGTTTTCGGCGTTGCCGGGATTTTCAGATCGACCGGGCGCGAGCTCGATCCCAACCCAGGCGGGGTTCGGCGACCCCGCCCTACAACCTGA
Source organism: Opitutia bacterium (assembly GCA_037128315.1). GTDB lineage: Bacteria > Verrucomicrobiota > Verrucomicrobiia > Opitutales > Opitutaceae > Lacunisphaera. Next base: position 3,820 of record JBAXWQ010000156.1, read on the forward strand.
TGGTCCAAACTCGCGGGTGATTGGGGTCATGGGGTTCCCGGTCTTGCCGTCGGCGGCATTTCGTTGAGGAGCAGCCAATAGAGGCCGAGTTGCCGGGCGGCCTCGATGAACTGGTCAAAGTCGACGGGTTTGCGCACGTAGCTGTTCGCGCCCAGCTGATAGCCCGACACCATGTCGTGCTCCTCCTTCGACGAGGTGAGAATAACCACCGGTTGCAGGGCGGTCCGGGGGTCGGCCCGGATCCGGCGCAGGACCTCGAGCCCGTCGAACTTCGGCAGGTTGAGATCGAGGAAGACGACCGCCGGGTGGTCGCTCACGTCGCGGCCCGCGTACGCGCCCGTGCCAAACATGTAGTCCAGCGCTTCCGCTCCGTCGCGCGCGATGATGATCGGGTTGCCGAGTTTGTGTTGCTTGAAGGCGCGGAGCGTGAGCTTCACGTCGTCGGGGTTGTCTTCTACGAGCAGGATTTTGCCGTTCATGTTGTTTTTGGGTTTAGGGATTTTGAGTTAAATAATACACCATCGAGCTCCGGAGTTTTGCCACGGATAACACGGATTGACACGGATAGGGCCAATTGAGCCGGCGTCGTGCAGTTGGTGCGGCAGGCTTCCTCGGGGGAGACTGGCGCGCCAACGGCATGATCCCGGCTGAGCGGGAATTCAGAAGCCATGAAACCAGAAATTGATTCATGGGTTCCTGGCTTCTGAATTTATCCCGGGGGACTGGGGCATTGGGATTTATCCGGATCGAATCCGCGCAATCCGTGGTAAAAATGATTGGGGCATTTTTGGCGGGGGCGGCGCCGCCGGGCCGAGTCGGTGGTCGCGGCTTCATGGGGTTTTCGCTCCGCTGTTTCCGTCCAAGGTGAAATAAAACGTCGCGCCCTGGCCGACCCTGGCCTCCGCCCAGATCCGGCCGCCGTGGCGGTGGATGACGCGCTGCACCGTGGCGAGGCCGATCCCGCTGCCGGGGAAGTCGGCGTTGCTGTGCAGGCGCTGAAAAGCGCCGAAGAGCTTGCCCGCGTAGGTGGGGTCGAAGCCCGCGCCGTTGTCGCGGATGAAGAAGGTCGGAGTGGAGGGTTGAGGGTTGAGAGTTGAGAGTTTGTCTCCGGCCATCACGCCCATCTCGATGCGCGGGGCGGCGCACTTGCCGGTGAATTTCCAGGCGTTGCCGAGCAGGTTTTCCAGCACGATGCGCAGCAGGTGGGCGTCGCCGCTGGCCACGAGTCCGTCGGCGACGATCACGTCCCCCGCGCGGGCCGGCTCCCGCTGCCGCAGGTCGGCAACCACTTCGCGGGCGATCGCCGCCAGGTCGACCGGCTCCCAGCGCAGCTCGGAACGGCTGACGCGCGAGAGCTTGAGCATGTCGTCGATGAGGTGCCCCATGCGCTGGGTGGCGGCGCGAATGCGGGCGAGATTGTCGCGGCCTTCTTCGTCGAGTTTCGCCGCATAGTCCTCCAGGATGATGCGGCTGAATCCGTCGATGCTGCGGAGAGGGGCCCGCAGATCGTGCGACACGGAATGGCTGAACGCCTCGAGTTCCCGGTTGGCCAAGGCCAACTGCGCCGTGCGCGCCGCCACGCGCTGCTCCAATTCGGCATTGAGCCGGTGAACCTCCTCCTCCGCCCGCTTGCGCACGGCGATTTGCCAGGCCAGTCCGGCCAGCTCGGAAATGACCGTGACGTCCACGGCCGTATAGTTGCCGGGCTTGTTCCCGACGCCGAGGATCGCCATCACCTGCTCGCCTTGCATGACCGGCACCACCAGTTCCCGGATCACCATCGCATGGCCCTCGGGCAGGCCTTTGCGATTGGGCAGCGCGGCGTAATCATTATGGATCACCGGTTTTCGCTGGCGCACGCAATCCGCCCAGACGCCGGCCTGGTCGATGCTGTAGTGCGAGCCCTTTCCTGCGGCCCGGCAAAATTCCGCTTTGGTTCGGGTGGACCAGTTCTGCAGGGTCAACGTCGCCTGATCCGCCTCCACAAAATGGTAGAAGCCGATGACACTGCCGCTCAGTTTCTCGGCTTCGTTGAGCGTTTCCTCCAGCAACTCGTCCAAGGAATGAGCCGCCGCGAATTCAATGAGATGCAGCCGGGCGGTGTTGATTGCCGCCGCCTGGATGCGCGCCGTGATGTCCTCCATGGCGACGCACAAATGCCGGTGGCCGTCGATTTGGACGGTTTCGGCGCCGATCGCCATCCACACCTGTTCAGGCGCGCCGTTCCGGATCAACTCCAACGGCAGCTCGGCCCCGTGCAACGTGCCGCCGTTCGCCAGCAACGCCTCAATGCCGTTGCGGACCGGGCAAAGTGGACAGGCCGGTCCGTAGCCGCAGCCGCGCGGATCATCTGCGGCGTGCATGCAGCTCAAGGCGTTCCCCGGCCGGTGGTGCAGCGCGGCGGCGGCGCTGCCCCCGGTCAGGGCGACGCCCGCAGTGTTGACCCGGATGATATGGGTGGCCGCATCGAGAATAAACAGGGCGACCGGCGAGGATTCAAAGATGGCGTCGAGGTTTTGCTTCTCGGTCGTGAGCGCCGCCTGCGCCTGCTTGCGCTGCGTGATGTCCTGAAAAATGCCGACGACGCGTTTCGCCTCGCCCTTTTCGAACTCCACGTGGCCGGCGACCTGCACCGCGATGCGCCGCTGTCGGGCGGTGATCACCTCGAGTTCGAGATCAAAGGCTTCGCCGGATTGAATGGCCCGCGCGACCGCCTGCTGGATGATCGGGCGGGACTCCGGGGCGTAGAAGTTCATCACGGATTCGACCGTGGGCTGGAATCCCGGGGCGACCTCATGGAGGGCGTAGACCTCCGCGGTCCACCGCAGCGTCTGCGTGCTGAGTTCGATCATCCAGCCGCCGATCTGGGCGATCCGGCCGGTTTCGTTCAGGAGATTCTCGCTCTCCTGAAGAGCCCGCATCATCTTCCTCTCGGACTGGTTGAACTGGTCGTGGCGCCGCCGCCAGACCAGACCCACCCCGGCGCCGGTGCCCAACAACAGGAGGCTGATCGCGCCGACCACATTCCAGCGTTGCTGTTGCAAGGGCGCGAACACTTCGTCGTAGTCGATGCGGGCCACCAGCGCCCAGGGCGAATCCGGAATGGTGCGCAAGGCCGCCACCACCCGTACGCCCCGGTAGTCGCTGCCGTCCATCACCCCCTGCCGGCCGAGGACGGCCTGCACTGCGGGCACGTCCACCTGGTCCAGCGGAATGCGGATGGTCAGCGGGGCATCCTTCCGGAACCGCAGTTCGTTCAGGAAGATCACGTCGTTGCCCTCCTTGCGCACGAGCAGCGTCTCGGCTGAAGGGCTGGCGGTGGGCCAGCGTTCGATGAGGGGATAGAGATAATATTCCGGGTTGATGCGCAGTACGATCACGCCCAGCGGCCGGCCGCCATCCGCTTCAGCATATACGGGGATCGAGAGCGACAGGCGCACCCGCTGGTCGTCGGCCCCGCGATAAAAATCATGCAGCATCACCTGGCCCGACCGGAGGGCCTCGGCCGCGTGCTCGAGCACGTCGGCGCTGGGTGCCGGCAGCGCCCGGGGCCAGGACAGCCGGGTGGTGCCCTGGGCATCCAGCAGGCGGACCCGGTCATACCGCATATGCGTAATGTATTTCTCGAGCCACATCGCCAGCTGGCCTGCAGCGACCGCGTCCTCCGGCTTTTCCAGGGTGCGCCGCACGAGATCGGATATTGCGGCGTTCTTGAACAGAAGGCCGGCATCTCCCATCCGCTCCCGGCGCCATTGAATCAGCTCGCCCACCTTCAGATCCGCAATGGCGGAAAGCTGGTTTTCCATCTCACTGCGATACCGCCGCTCGAAGTTCCGGTAGTAAACGGCGCCGGTGGCAATGATGCCGGCCGAGAGTACGGCGAAGATGAGGAGCAGCTTGATCCAGGTGGGATCGGCAGTCCGGTCGAAGGGCTGGGGCGCTCGATCGTGCGCCGACATTTGTCGGCGCACCGCGGTCCCAACCAGCGCGGCACCCAGGGCCAGGAACACGGTCGCCGTTGGCAATGCCATCATCGTCAAGCCGCCCC
>JBAXWQ010000157.1:0-7805 GCA_037128315.1 Opitutia bacterium
CGGCGCGGAGTGGAATCCGCGCCCTACCTTCGGATTCGAGCAAAAGCTAAGGGCGATTGGTATTAGTGGTCGCTTTCTGGGGCTTGAAAAACAGACCCTAGAGTAAAAATCGCCGCCTGACCTGCCGCGCCCCACCCCGCACGATACCCGTGGCCAAGAGGGCTGGATTATTTCGCCCGGAACTTGGCCAGCAGGGCTTCAAGGTCCTCGCGGCCCTCGATCTTCATCAGCCAGAGCAACCCGGCGTAAATCAGCGCGGCGAGCGGAATCAATCCCGCGACCACCAGCAGGTCTTGGGCCTTGCCGTTGAGTGCGAGCAGGGCCACCAGCTTCATCCCACCCCACACCACGCCACCCATGAGCGTGCTGGCCACGGTGATCTTGCCTAGGTTGGGCAGCAGCGGCGCAAAGCCGAGGCCGGCCAGCTGGCGCGTCAACCGGGTTTGCAAAAACCAAGCCTGGGCCGCCACGGCGAGGGTGCTGGCGAGGGCGAGGCCGACGGTGGACAACCCCTGCATCAGGACGAGGCTCAGGATCACGTTCACGACGAAGCTGAGGGCGGCGGCGCGAACCGGCGTCGCCGTATCCTTCAAGGCATAGAATCCGCGCAAGGCCACCGTGGTGAACGACAGCAGGGGCAGACCCAGCGCATACACCGCCAGAATGGGCGCCATCAAAGCAGTATCATTCGCATGAAACTCGCCGCGTTGGAACAGCAGGCGCACGATGGGTTCGCTGAGCAGCGCCAGTCCCACCGCCGCCGGCACGTTGATGACGAGCACCAGTCGCAGGCCCTTGTGATAGTCCGCTCCGAGTCGGGCCCAGTCCGATCGGGCCGCATGGCGGGCAATCAGCGGAAACACCACGGTGGCGATCGCCGCGGTGAACACCCCGATCGGCAGTTCCATGACCCGCGTGGCCCAGTTGAGCACCGAGGCCGCCTGGTCATTCAACGACAACCCGATGAAGCGCGAGACGGAGATATTGATCAGGTAGATGGCGGAGCCGATCACGGTCGGCGCCATCAGCTGGGCGATCTGCCGGACCCGGGCATCGGGCCGCAGGTCGAGGCTCGGCCGCCAGCCCTCCCGCCAGAGCACGGCGGCCGGCACCGCCATCTGCAGAAAGCCGCCCGCGAGCACGCCCAGGCACAGGAGATTCATCCGGGCCGTGTCGCCCCAGGCCCACCCGCTGCCGCAACCCAGGGCCGCAATGATCGTGAGGTTCAGCCAGACCGGCGAGAGGGCCGGCTCGGAGAAACGCCCCAGCACCTGACAGGCCGCGCTGAAGGCCGCCGCGAGGCAGACCAGCACCATGTAGGGAAACAGGATCACCGCCAGGTCCGCGCCCAGCAGCAGGCGCTGGGCGGTGGCGGGTTCCAGCCCGAAGCGACCCGCCAGCCGCAGCAACGGCGCGGCATTGGCCATGACCAGCATGGCGCACACCACGACGGCGCTGGTGACGACCAGGAGCCAGCTCGCCACCTTGCTGACCAGGGTGAACGCACCGGCCCGCTGCTGGTGCTCCAATTCATGGCTCAGGGTCGGCACAAAGGCCGCGGTGAGGGCGCCCTCACCGAGCAGGCGCCGGAACAGGTTCGGGAGGGTAAAGGCGGAGACGAAGGCCGAACTGAGCGCGCTGGTCCCGAACACCGCCGCGATCAGGATTTCCCGGACCAGGCCCAGCACCCGCGAGAGTGCGGTGGCCGCGGCGACAACGCTGATGTTTTTCAGGTGCTTCGACACAAGGATGCAGCCGGGCGTTCGCGCTGAAGGTCTCGGCTCTGGCCGGGCCCGTGCCAGCCGCAGCCTGGGGGCAGGAAGTTACTGCACGGCAAACTTCAGCAGGCCGCCCTCGATGGTCACGGACCCGACCTTGGTCCAGGCGAGGCGCATCTCATCGGTGAATTTTTGCTTGGACAGCAGGTAGTTTGCCAGTGCGTTGGACGCCGCCGGCAGCATGTGCAGCGGGCAGGAACCGAAGTGAACCGTGACGGGCACGAACACCACCTGGTCGCCGACCTTGCGGAAGTCACCGGTCGTGATCACCACGACATCATGCGTCAGCCCAAAATAATTCAGGGTGCACTTCATGCCGATCTGCAGTTTGTCGCCGACCACGCGGAAATTGGGGGTGGAAGGAATGATGAAGCCGGTCGCGTCCGCGGCCGCAGCCTTTTCCTCAGGCTTGGGCGCCTCGGCGGGCTTCGCCGGTTTCCCCTTGTCGGCGGGCTTGGCCGCGGGCTTCGGGGGCGGCGGCGGGGTGCCGCCGGCGGTGGCCCAGGCATTCAGCTCATCCTCAGACACCTGAAAGGCCGCGCCGGCGAGGAATTGCTTGTGCTTCGCGGACCAGGTCTTGCCCTTGGTGCTGCTGTCGGAGCCGGGCTGGAAATAAATGGTGCTGCGGGAAATTTCCTTGGGCAGCTGCTTCACGGTCTCGACCGGCTTGAAGACCAGGTACACCGCGGCCACCACCACGCCGAGCCCGAGGCCCAAAATGGCGCCCAGGGCCACTTCGGCGAGGCTGGGACCGTAGAGTGCTTTTTCGATTTTTGTGTTGGTAGCCATGACGGGGGATTATTTTGCCGCGGCGGACGCGGCTGGCTTGCTGGCGGGGGTTGAGACAGTGGGGGTGGACTCCGGCTTGGTGCCGGTCTTTTTCTTGTAGTCGGTGATGTAAAAGCCGGTGCCCTTGAAAATGAGGCCCGCCCCGCCGCCCACCTGGCGTTTGAGGGCCCGGCGCTTGCAGGCCGGGCAAAGGGTCAGCGGCACGTCCTTCATCGACTGGAAGGCTTCCATTTCGTGGCCGCATTTGGCACAGATATAATCGTAGGTTGGCATCCGAAAAAGTTGTCCTTGTATGATTCGACCAGTGCGGCTTGGCGAGTCTTTCTTGGGTGCGAAAAAAGGCCCGGCGGCCCGCCGCGGGCCGGGCGCGGCGTGGAATCCGTTTGCCAACCCGGCCGGCCCGCCAAACTCTGGCGCCGCGATGGATTTCCCCGGCCAATTCGAGCAATATCGCCTGCGGGTCGAGCGCGGTCTGGACGAGCTGGTGCCGGCGGCGGACACCCGGCCCGGCCGGCTGCATGCCGCCATGCGCTACAGCCTGCAGGCCGGCGGCAAGCGCCTCCGTCCCGTCCTGGTCCTGGCCGTGGCTGATACCTTGGGCAACAGCGACCGGGCAGCCGATCCGCTGCCCGCCGCGGTCGCCCTCGAGTGCCTCCACACCTATTCGCTCATCCATGACGACCTGCCCTGCATGGACAATGATGACCTCCGCCGTGGCCGCCCGACCGCCCACCGGCAATTCGACGAGGCCACGGCCCTTCTGGCCGGCGACGCCCTGCTGACCCTCGCCTTCCAGCTGATCGGCCGCCATTACGCCGACACCCCTGAATTGTGCACCGCCCTCACCAGGGAAATCGCGGAGGCCGCCGGCAGCGAGCAGCTGATCGGCGGGCAGATGGAGGATCTCCTGGCGGAGAAAAAATCCAACGCCACCGCCGAGGAGCTTGAATTCATCCACCTGAACAAGACGGCGGCGATGATCACGGCCGCCCTGGTCGCCGGCGGTCTGTGCGGGGGCGCCACCCCGGACCAGCTGGCCACGCTCCGCCGCGCCGGCCGGCCCCTCGGCCTCGCGTTCCAGATTGTGGACGACATCCTCGATGCCACCGCCGACACGGCGACGCTGGGCAAGACCGCCGGGAAGGACGCCCGGGCGGACAAGACCACCTACGTCAAGCTGCATGGCCTGGAGGCCTCCCGCCGCTACGCCACGGCCCAATCCGAGAGCGCCCGGGCCGCCCTCAGCCAGCTGCCCGGCAATCGGGCCTTCCTCAGCGCGCTGGTCGACCATATGGCCGCCCGCCTGCGCTAGCGGCTCAGCGACCGCTCGACAGCGTGCCGCCCTTGGGGCCAATCACCAGCCCATCGAGCAATTCGCCGATGTCGCCGGATGCGTCGTGGTAATCCCGATCCTTGGCCCACCCGCGCAGCTGCACGGTGCCCTCGGCCCCGCTGTAGAAGTAGCCGTGGTTGATGTAGGTGGCATTCTCCACGGTCTCGGCAAACTCCAGGTCGACCACCTGGACCGTCCCGCGGAGTTTCTTGCCGCGTTTCTGGACCCGCACGCTCGTGGCCCCCTCGAGCGCCGTGGCAAGCACGGCCTTCTCGATATCGCCGCCATCGACCGGATGCTCCTCGGCGATGAACTGGGCCTCCGCCAGCTTGTCGACCCGCAGAAAATTGAAGATGCCCGGCTCCTGGTCGGCGGGATCGCGATACCAGCGCAGGGCATCGTACTTCACCTTGAAATTGCCAATGGTAAACTCCCGCCACCGCTCGCGGTCCTCCACCAGGCGCGGTTCCTCGCAATCCGGCCGGAGCTTGACGCTGCCGAAGAAGGCCGCGGCCCGCGTCGCCCCGTCGCTTTGCGCCGGCCATTCCGCACTGAGCACATAGAGGGAGGAGCCGATCACGATCAGCCGCAGCTCGCGCAGGGATTTTTCCCGGGGCTGGGCGATGACCACCCGTTCCCCCTCGTAGGGTCCGAGCTGATATTTTTCATGGGTGCGCACCTGACCGGGACGTGAGCGCATCAGCTCCTGGCGGGACTTGTCGTACAGTCCGGTCTCCGACCCCGGGGGCAGCGCCAGCGGATAGACAAAGCGGATGAGCAGGTAATGCTCGCCGGCCTTTTCATGGAAATAGCGCGTGGCCTTGACGTCCCCCTCCGGGGACGGCGTGAGAATGATGTCGTGCTGGGGCTCGGCGGCAAACTGCACCTCAAACGACCATTCGACGGCGCTGAACAGATACTCCGCCTGCAGGGCAGTTCCCCGGCACAGCAGCAGGAAACAGAAAAAGCGGAGAAAGCGCTGCTTCACACGGTTCCCATGCCAAGGAGCAAACCTTTCGGCAAGCCCGCAAAGCAGCGCAGCCGAACGGGGCGCACGGGCGGCGCCTCAGCTGGCCGCAACGGCCGCCTTCACGAGGTCGATGAAAGACTTGGCTTCCAGCGCAGCCCCGCCGATGAGCCCACCGTCGATATCCTTTTCGGCCAGCAATTCGGCGGCATTGGCCGGCTTCATGGAGCCGCCGTACAGGATGCGCACCTTCTGGGCCAGCGGGGCGCCGTAAAGCTTGGTCAGCAAATCCCGGATGAAGGCATGCACTTCCTGCGCCTGCGCCGTGGAGGCCACCTTGCCGGTGCCGATGGCCCAGACGGGCTCATAGGCGATGACGGTGGAGGTGATCTGCTCCTTGGTCACGCCCTGCAGCCCGCCCTCGAGCTGCCGCTGGATGACGGCCAGCGTGGTGCCCGCCTCGCGCTCGGCGAGCGTCTCGCCCACGCACAGGATCGGCTTCAGCTCGTTGGCCAGGGCCCCGAGCACCTTCTTGTTGATGAAGATATCCGTCTCCCCGAAATACGTGCGGCGCTCGCTGTGGCCCAAAATGACGTGGGTGACGAAAAGGGCCCGCAGCATCTCAGCGGAAACCTCGCCGGTGAAGGCCCCGTTTTTCTCGGCGTGCATGTTCTGCGCCCCCAGCTTCAGGGCGGAGCCCTCCAGCGCATGGGCGACGCTTTCCAGCGCCGTGAAGGGCGGGCAGAGCACGACGTCCACGGACGTCTCCCGGCCGAGCTCGGCGCTGAGATCACGGGCGAGGGCCAAGCCATCGGCGGCCGTCTTGTTCATCTTCCAGTTGCCGGCGATGAGTTTTTTGCGGAGGTTCATGGTGTTTTGGGTAGGTCGGGGTTTATCCCCGACTGATTGTCGGGCGTAAAGCCCGACCTACAATTTTATTATTCAAGGAATGCCACGCCCGGCAGCACCTTGCCTTCGAGGAGTTCGAGGCTGGCGCCGCCGCCGGTGGAGCAGTGCGTGACCCGGTCGATGATCTTGCACTTCTTGGCCGCGGTGGCGGTGTCGCCGCCGCCGACCACGGTGACCGCGCCGACTGCGGTCGCCTGGGCGAACGCCGCCGCCATGGCCTTGGTGCCCTCGGCGAACTTCTCCACCTCAAACACGCCGGGAGGCCCGTTCCAGATGATGGTCTTGGCCCGGCCGATCGCCTGGGCGAACAGCTCCCGCGACTTGGGCCCCGAGTCGAGGCCCATCCAGCCGGCGGGAATACCCGACTTGTCATCCGCCACGCCGGTTTGCACGGCTGCAATGTCGGCGGATGAGCCGGGGAAACGGTCGGCGATGACAAAGTCCACGGGAAGCGTGATCTTCACCCCCTTGGCCTTGGCCTTGTCGAAGAGTTCCCGGGCGATCTTGGCGCCTTCGGCATCGAAGAGAGAATTGCCGATTTCCATGCCCTCGAGCACTTTTTTGAAAGTGAAGGACATGCCGCCGCCGATGATGACCTCGTCGGCCTTTTCGAGGAGGTTGTTGATGAGCGGAATCTTGTCGGCGATCTTGGCCCCGCCCAGAATGGCGAGCAGCGGACGCGTCGGGGCGTCGATGACCTTGGCGAATGCCTTGAGCTCGGCTTCCATGAGGAACCCGGCGGCCTTTTCCTTGAGGACCACGCCGACCATCGAGCTGTGGGCGCGGTGGGCGGTGCCGAAAGCGTCATTGACGTAGACATCGGCGAGCTTGGAGAGCGAGGCGCGAAAGGCCGTGACGGCCTGCGGGTCGGCCTTGATGGATTTCTCGGGGCCATCGGCCTGCTTCTCCTTCACCTTGCCCTCTTCCTCAATGTGGAAGCGGAGGTTTTCCAACAGCACGACCTGGCCGGACTTCAGGGCCCCGGGTGCGCAGGCGGCCTCGACCGCCGGACCGACGCAGTCATCGAGAAACATAACGGGCTGGCCGAGGAGCTTCTCGAGCTCGACCGCGACGGGCTTGAGGGAGAACTTGGCGATGACCTTGCCATCCGGGCGGCCGAGGTGGCTGGCGAGAACGACGGCGGCGCCTTGGGCCAGGGCGTACTTGATCGTCGGCAGCGCGGCGGCGATGCGCTGGTTGTTGGTGATGGCCCCGGTGGCCTTGTCCTGCGGCACATTGAAGTCGACGCGGATGAACACGCGTTGGCCGGCCAGGGAGAGATCGCGGATGGATTTGAATTTGGACATGGGAGCGGCGGAAGTAGTGCGTAGCGGGTAGCGAGTAGTGAGTAGATTCGGGCTCGGAAATAAAAAGCGAGTAGGAGTGGCGGTGCGCTGCGTGATGCTCGCTCCTCGCTACTCTCTACTCGCTACTGGACGGCGTTGCGCCGCCTTACAACTTCGCGGCGATCTTCTGGGTCAGCTCGACGACGCGGTTGGAATAGCCCCACTCGTTGTCATACCAGCTGACGAGCTTGAAGAACTTGCTGTTGAGCTCGATGCCGGAGCCGGCGTCGAAGATCGACGAGGCCTTGCAGTGGATGAAGTCCGAGGAGACGACCTCGTCGGTCGTGTACTCGAGGATGCCCTTCAGGTAGGTCTCGGAGGCCTTCTGCATGGCCGCGCAGATCTCCTTGTAGGAGGTTTCCTTCGTGGTCTTGACCGTGAGGTCGACGACGGAGACGGTCGGGGTCGGCACGCGGAAGGACATGCCGGTGAGCTTGCCCTTGACCTCGGGGCACACGAGGGCGGTGGCCTTCGCGGCGCCGGTGCTGGCCGGGATGATGTTCTGGGCCGCGGTGCGGCCGCCCTTCCAGTCCTTCTTGGACGGGCCGTCCACGGTCTTCTGCGTGGCGGTGTAGGAGTGGATGGTCGTCATGAGGCCTTCCTCGATGCCGAAGCCTTCCTTCAGGAGCACGTGCACGACCGGCGCGAGGCAGTTCGTGGTGCAGGAGGCGTTGGAAATGATG
>JBAXWQ010000158.1:0-7793 GCA_037128315.1 Opitutia bacterium
GCGGGCGCAGGCGGCATCGGGGCCGCCTTAACCTTTGATTGATGACCGCGGCGCGGGGATAAGTTCGGCAAGCGTGGTGTCATTGTCCCCGCTCACCGGCGCATCGAAGGAAATCGATTTATCGCGTTTCCGGCGCCACCAGTACCAATAGCGGTTGCGCGCCAGATTTGTCGCGATTTGATAGAGCCAAGTCGAAAAAGCCGAGTCTCCGCGAAAGTTAACTAATCCACGATGGGCGCGAATAAAAGCGTCCTGGGTGACCTCCTCGGCATCCTGTTGATTGCGCAGCAGTTGATGCACCATTCCATAGATACGATCCCAATAGCGAGTTACTAACTGTTCAAATGCCACGGCATCGCCGCCTCTAAAGCGGTCGACCAACAGCCGATCCAAAGCTACTTCTTGGGCTTTATCTGTCATGGGTGCAGCATCTTTTTGATCCGGAGTTTGCAGAATTGTTCCCATGATAAACGTCGTGGGAGACTATTTTGGACGAAAACGCGTCGGGGGGTCAATATCAGCTAAACGTAAATAATTCTTGCGTTGCCAGCTGACTGAAAAAATATCTCAACCCTGCAAGCTGGCGAGGGGGCGATAGCTCAATGGTAGAGCAGAAGCCTTTTAAGCTTTTGGTTCCGGGTTCGAATCCCGGTCGCCCCACCAGTGCAAATGCCCCCGCGTGCGCTTTGCGACAAAAGAAGGTTGAGTTTGCTCCCGATTTCGCAAGTGTCCGCCCTCTAGTGCCTCTAGGGCAAACTACTCACTCATATCAACCTGTGACTGCTCCTGAACCAGCTAAGCGAATTGTTATTGTTGAGGACCAGACTGCCATCCGAGAAATGCTGGCGGAAATCCTGCGCATTGATCCAGCCTACCAAATAGTTGGAGAATGCGGCGATGGGCAACTCGCCTGCCAGCTCTGCCTCGACTTGAAGCCCGACCTGCTTGTTCTCGATGCGCGACTGCCCGGTCTCAGTGGGGTTGATATCCTACGCCGGATCGGCAAACAGCTAAAAAGCACCCGTGTCCTGGTGTTTTCCGCCTATGAAAGCCCGGCTCTCGTGCGCGAGATGCTGGAGGCGGGGGCCCATGGATTCGTTGAAAAGACCGCCGGCTTGTCCGAATTCAAGAAAGGGCTGGAGACAATTGCCCATGGGGGCACCTATTTTGGCCCCGAGGTCGCCGCCCTGCTTCGCAGCGTGGTCGCCAATAACAGTGCCGCGACCGGCATCGACACGCTGACCGCCCGGGAACGGGAGATCCTCAAACTGGTTGCCGAGAGCAATAGCACCAAGGATATCGCCCAAAAGCTCTCGATCAGCGTTAAAACAGTCGATAATCACCGCACCAACCTGATGCGCAAGCTGAGCCTGCATGATGTCGCCAGCCTGACCCGGTATTCCCTCGAAATCGGCCTGATCGACCATCGGTCCACCACCCGATAAACTCCCCACCCCGCCAAGATTCGTTCTTGCGCCGCGGGGAGATTCTTCAATAAAGACTTTCTCTCCTTCCTAGCACAACATGAAGATATTTTCCAAATGCCTCGGCCTGATATTAGTGGCTAGCGCGCTGCTCCTTACTGCGTGCGCCAAGAAACCCGTGCGGACCGCGCCGGATGCCACGCAAACCGGCCCGAACAACAACATCGATCCGACCCAGGTCGCGATTGGGGCCGACCCTTCTTCGACCCTGACCCAGCGCGATGCCGGCACTGTGGATGATGCGAACAAGAGCGTGGTCGATCCCGTCTATTTCGCCCTTGATCGATTTGCTGTCACTCCGGCCGAGCGGCCGAAAGTTGAGGCCGCCGTCAAGTGGCTCAAGGAGAATGCCGACAAACATCTCGTGCTCGTTGGCCACTGCGACTGGCGCGGCACCGCCGAATACAATCTCGGCCTGGGTGACCGTCGCGCCAATGCCGTCAAACGCTACTTGGAATCGCTCGGCGTCGATCCCCAGCGCCTTGAGACCCTTTCGAAGGGCTCGACGGATGCCAAGCAGGCCGGCAGCGAGGCTGACTGGACCAAGGATCGCCGTGTCGACTTCGTCGTGCTGAAGCGCTAAGCTAGAATCAACTTCCACTCTTAGGCCCCGGCTAAAATGCCGGGGCCTTTTTATTGCTGCGGGCCTGCCTAGCGACCTTGGGCGAGTTCGGCCAGGACGCGTTCTGATGCCTCGATACCTTTTTGCATCACGCCCAGATGGAAACTCTCATTTGGCGCGTGCAAGTTGTCTTCGGGTAGAAATAGCCCCATCATCACCGCATCGAGTCCCAGGACCTTCTTGAGATCGGCGATCAAGCCCACGCTGCCGCCCTCGCGCAGAAACAAGGGTGGTTTGCCCCAGACCTCGGTGATGGCCCGCTCCACGGCCCGGAACCCCCGGGCGAGCACCGGCGACTGGTCCGGCGGGGTGTTGGAGCGCCCTGGCGGAATGACGACATAAGGTGTGGCGTGATGCTGCTCCTTGATGGTCAGGGTAACCCCCTTGGGGCAACGGGAGCGGATGGCGGCGAATATTTGCTCCTTCATGTTGTCCGGTGTCTGGTTGGGCACGAGCCGGCACGTGATCTTCACGCTGGCCTTGCTGGGGATGACGGTCTTCGTCCCTTCGCCTTGGTAGCCACCACTGAATCCATTGAATTCCAGTGTGGGCAGGAAGCGGATCGCCTCAAAGGGATTGTAGCCCGGCGGAGTATGAAATTCCCTGATACCGAGAAATTCGGCATAGGGTTTCTGGTCCAGTCCGAGCTTCAGCAACTCGGCCCGCTCCCAGGGCTGGGGCTCAATGACCGCATCGTAGAACCCAGGCAGATTCACCCGGCCATCGGGATGGTGGAGGGAAGCGCAGAGTTCGGCCAAGGCCTGCAGCGGATTCATGAGCACGCCGCCATGCAGGCCGGAGTGCAGGTCGGACTTCGGTCCCGTCAGCTCAATCTCGAACGCGAGCATGCCCCGGAGCCCCACGGTGATCACCACCTGGTCAGGCGATGGTATGCCGGTATCCGAGAGATAGACGAAATCCCCGCGCAGCATCTCTTTGTTTTCCAGCAGGAACGTCTTGAAATTTTTACTACCAATCTCCTCTTCGCCCTCGATGACGAAGGTGATGCGCAACGGCAGCTGGGGATTCTTCTCCAGCAGTCGCCCGACCGCGGTAATATGGACCATCAATGGTCCCTTGTTGTCGGCCGTGCCGCGGCCGTAGATCCTCTCTCCCTTGATGGTTGGTTCAAATGGGGGCGTATCCCACTTGGCCAACGGATCGGGGGGCTGCACGTCATAATGTCCGTAGATGATCACATGCGGCCATTCGGGATTGGATCCACGCTTCGCAACGATGACGGGATGCAGCGCGGTCGGCACAACCTCGACGGTGAAACCGATCTCCCGGAGCAGGCCGGAGACGAATTGCTGGGCACCCACCATGCCCTGCTTGAATTGCGGGTCCGCAGAAACACTGGGGTGGCGGACGTATTCCTTAAGCTTTTCGACGGGGTCAAACATGCCGGTAACATGCCCCAAGATGGGCCGGCTAGCTAGCTCGAAGTGCAATCTGCGAGATGCGGCCCGCTCAGTGCTTAAAGTGCCGGCTGCCGGTGAACACCATGGCCATGCCCCGCGCATTGGCGGCGGCGATGACTTCCTCATCCCGCAGGGAACCGCCGGGTTGAATGGCGCTGGTTGCACCCGCGTCGGCGGCGGCGATCAGCCCGTCGGCGAAGGGAAACAGCGCCTCACTCGCCACCACCGAGCCGTGCAAATCCAATTGGGCCTCGCCGGCTTTCCAGACGGCGATGCGCGAACTGTCCACCCGCGCCATCTGGCCGGCGCCCACCCCGAGGGTCTGTTCGCCCCGGCAGTAAACAATCGAATTGGATTTCACATGCTTGCCCACCTTCCAGCCGAACATCATCGCCTCCCACTCTTCAGCCGTCGGCTGCCGTTGGGTCACCACCTTGAACTCCCCCACCGGCCCCAGGGTGCGGTCACGATCCTGCACGAGCACGCCCCCGATCACGGAGCGCACTTCCTGCAGTGCATCCGCGCCCAGCCCTTCCCTGGCGATCATCAGGCGCAGGTTTTTCTTCTTCGCGAAAATCTGCAGCGCCTCGTCGTTGAAGCGCGGGGCAATGATGACTTCCGTGAAGATCTCCGCGATGGCCTTGGCCAGGCTACCGTCGAGGGTCTGATTGACGATGATAATGCCGCCAAACGGCGCCTGCCGATCCGTGGCGTAGGCCTTATCCCAGGCTTCCCGCAGGGTGTCGGCACTGGCCACCCCGCAGGGATTGGTGTGCTTCAGGATGGCGACCGTCGGTCGCTGGAACTCACCGATCAGGTATGTCGCGGCGGTGATATCCAGGATATTATTGTAACTAAGTTCCTTCCCTTGCAGCTGGTGGAAGTGCTCGTGGAAGGTGCCGTAAAGCGCCGCCTTCTGGTGGGGGTTCTCCCCGTACCGGAGGCTTTGCGCTTTCTTGAGCGAGAGGCGATAGGTCGCGGGAAAGCCGCTCATCGCCTCAATATCGGGCGTCTCCTGCTGGGTCTCCAGATAACGGGCAATGGCCGCATCGTAATCCGCCGTCCGTTGAAACACCTTCAAGGCCAGTTGGCGCCGCAGGGCGATCAGTTCCGCCGGTTGGTCCAGGGCGGAGAGCACGGCGGCATAGTCGGCTGGATCGCAGACCACCGTCACACTGGCGTGATTCTTGGCCGCGCTGCGCAGCATGGACGGTCCGCCAATGTCGATGTTCTCGATCGCCTCCTCGAATTCCACGTGGGGCTTGGCCACCGTCTGCTCAAACGGGTAAAGGTTCACGACCACCAGGTCGATCAGGGCGATGCCATTGCGTTCCGCCTGCGCCAGATGCTCGGGTTTGTCGCGCCGGCACAGCAACCCGCCGTGAATCTTGGGGTGAAGGGTCTTGACCCGTCCCTCCATGATTTCCGGGAAGCCCGTATGGGTCCCGACCTCGGTCACCGGCAGGCCCGCCTCGGCCAGCAGCTTGGCCGTGCCGCCGGTGGAAAGCAGCCGGTAGCCGTGCTGCCGCACCAGCCCGGCGGCAAATTCCGCGAGGCCGCGTTTGTCACTGACCGAAAGCAGAGCGAGCTTTTCCATAGGCCGGACACTTTGGGCGCTTGGGCTTTTGCTCCGCAAGTCGAAAGCCTGTCACGGCAGCGCACTTTTTCATGTATTTTGCCGGCAACGTCGTCTCTACTGGAGCCGCCTGATGACCGCTTCCCTTGAATTGCCCGGTTTGATAGTTGAACTCGATCAACTGGTCTATCGGCACGGGGGGGAACAGTTGCCCGCGGACCGGCCCCACGCCTTCATTTACTACCTGACGATCCGGAATGACTCGGATCGCACCGTAACCCTGTTGGGGCGCAAATGGGTCATCGAAAACGCGGACGGCACGCGACTGGTGGTCGAGGGCGACAAGATTGTGGGTGAAACCCCCACCCTGGCGCCCGGCGGCCACTTTTCCTACAACAGCTACCACGTCGGCAGCTGCAACAGCCGGGCCTTTGGCAGCTTTCACGGGCTCGATGACACCGGTGCCCGCATTTTCGTCCGCATCCCGGCATTTGACATGGATATTCCCACCAGCTGACTCGAGCCCACGCGATGAAAATTATCGACCTCAACCGGGCCGGGGGCATCGGGGCCAATTCGATCTACGGTCAGATCGGCGACTTTCACTTCGTCGTCGATAGTGGGCTGAATCCCAAGCAGACTGGCCGGATCGCCGCGCCCGATCTGAGCCCGCTGCAAGGGGTGACGCTCGATCTGATCTTCATCACGCACTGCCACCTTGACCATATCGGCTCCCTGCCACTGCTCATGCGACAGCAGCCGAACACACCCGTGCTCATGACCCTGCCGAGCCGCATGCTGATTGAACGCATGCTGCACAATTCCTCGAACGTCATGGTGCGGGAGCGCGAGGAGAAGGGTATCGCCGATTATCCCCTCTTCACCCACGACGAGATCGACCGCGTGGCGCCACGGATGTATCCGCAGCCGTTCAGCACCCCCAAGAAATTCTCCGGCGCCCGGGACGAGATCGAGTTTACCTTCCATCCCGCCGGCCACATTGCCGGGGCCTGCGGCGTGGAAATTGTCCACAAGCACCGCCGCATCCTCTTCACCGGCGATGTGCTGTTTTCCACCCAGCGGATCCTCGATGGCGCCAAGCTGCCCGTCGCGCATTATGATACCCTGATCACGGAAACCACCCACGGCGCCACCGAAAAGCCTCCCGGCAACATCCGCTCCGACGAGATGATCCGCCTGATAGACACCATCAACCGCACGCTGCTGCGGGGTGGCTCGGTGCTGATTCCCGTCTTTGCCCTGGGCCGCATGCAGGAGATTCTGGCCATTCTGCATGATGCCCGGAAATTCAACCGTCTCTCCGCCGCACCCATTTTTGCTTCCGGCCTGGGCATGGATCTTTGCGATTATCTAGACGACATCTCCAAAAAAACGGGGTTGGTGCATTTCACCCGCACCATTCTCAAGGATCTCAAGGTCCGAAAATCACCCCGCGACTTGGTACCAGGCAAGGAGCCGCCCACGCAGGGTATTTATGTCGTCAGCAGCGGCATGATGGTCGAAAAAACCGCTTCCTACCTGCTGGCCTCGTGCCTGGCCGGCAGCGCCAAGCACAGCATCTGCTTCGTCGGCTACTGTGATCCCGACACCCCCGGCGGTCACCTGCAGGCGGCCAAAAGCGGCCAGGAGTTCCTTTTCGCAGGGGTCAACGTCAAGACCCGCATCCGCGCCCAGATCGAACGCTTTGAATTCAGCGGCCACGCTTCCCGCGATGAATTGCTGGACTACGCCAAGCGGTGCCAGCCGCGCTCAATCGTGCTCACCCACGGCGATCCGCCGGCCCGCGCTTGGTTTGCCGAGCAGTTGGCGACTCAACTACCCAAAGCCAAGGTCCTGGATCCTGTCCCGTTGCAGCCCTACCAGGTTTAGCGTCCAAGGGTCTGACGCAACTCGGTCACCATCGCCGGATTACCGGCGGCGTATTGGACGCGGGGGGCTTGAGCGGAAAATTCCCTAAGCGGAAACGGCGAGTCGGTCAGATAGTGGATCTCGACGCCTGCTTCCGCGCACAGCGCACAGGCGGCGGCGATGTCCCAAACCCGGTTGTTGTGGTCCACGACCCCGTCTAAAATACCGATGGCCGCGTACGTCAGGTGCAAGGTGCTGCTGCCCAGACCGCGGATTTTGAATCGCTCGATCAGCCGCTTGCCTTCCTGGACATAGGCCTTGTCCATCGGGCTGTGAAAGCCGATGAGGCTCAGCTTGTCCGGCGCCACCGTCCGGGCCTGCGCTGCCTTGGCCCCATCCCAGACGCCGTAGCCGGGTCCACCGTGCACCAGTTGGTGACGGCTCAGATCATAGATGACTCCGTAAACCGGCCGGCCGTTTTCCAGCAAGGCCAGGGAAATGGCACAGTAGGCGATGCCCGCCGTGTAATTGTTGGTCCCGTCGATCGGGTCGATTACCCAGGCAAACCGGGCCTTGAGCCCGACCACCGTCGAGCCCGTCGTCTCCTCGCTGAAAAACTCGTCCCCGGGAAACTGGGCCAGAATTTCTCGCTCGATATTGGCCGAAATGGCGATGTCCACGGCAGTAACCCGCGTGCCATCATACTTAAGCTCGCTCTTGGCCCGGCCGAATTCTTGCTGGAGCAGGGCCACTTGGCCGAGCACGGCCTGCTTCGCCGCGGCAATTCGGGTAATGAAATCTGGATTGTCTGCCACAGCACA
>JBAXWQ010000159.1:0-7765 GCA_037128315.1 Opitutia bacterium
GGCAGTTGGGGCCACATCGGTGTCGGCAAGATCGTGCTGACGGACCAGGCCACCGCGGCCGGACCCTTGGAGCAGTTGCCGGATTTTGGGACGATGGCGCTGGCCGTGCGCGGCACTGGAATGGATGAGGCGAGCCCCGCTGCGCAGGCGCCGTTCGCGGACCAGTTGACCGGCTCGCTCCGCCGCACGGTTACACTTGCCCCCGGTGCTTCGGCGACCGTGACGTTTGTGCTCGCCTGGCATTTTCCGAACCTTTCGCTGCCGAAACTGGGCCGCGTTGGGCGCCATTATGCCAACCGGTTTGCCTCGGCGCCCGCTGTGGCGCGCTATGTGGCGACCGAGTACGAGCGCTTGGCCGGCGACACCCGGCGGTGGCGCGACACCTGGCAGGACTCGTCGTTGCCCCACTGGTTGCTGGACCGCACGTTTCTCAACACCTCGACCCTGGCCACGTCCACCTGTTTCCGTTTCGCGAACGGTCGCTTTTACGGCTGGGAAGGCGTGGGCTGCTGTGCCGGAACCTGCGGTCACGTCTATCACTATGCCCAGGCGGCGGCCCGGCTGTTCCCGGATCTTGAGCGCAGCACCCGTGAGCTCGTTGATCTCGGCCGGGCCCTCCAGCCCAATGGGGCCGTGTTTTTTCGCGGTGAGCTGAACGCGATTCCCGCGATTGACGCGCAGGCGGGCACGGTTTTGCGGGCTTTGCGCGAGCACCAGATGTCGGCGGACGCGGCCTTCCTGCAGCGAAACTGGCCGCAGATCAAGCGGGCCACGCAATGGCTCATCGCCCAGGACGGCAACCAGGACGGGATCATCGAGGGAAGCCAGCACAACACGCTCGACACCGACTGGTTCGGCCCGGTGGCGTGGCTGAGCGGGCTCTATCTCGCCGCGCTGCAGGCGGCGGCGACCATGAGCGAGCAAATGGCCGACGCCGATTTTGCCCGGCAGTGCCGCGCCATTGCCGCCGCCGGGCAAAAAAATCTGGTCGCCCAGCTCTTCGACGGCGAATATTTCATCAACCGCGTCGATCCGAAACATCTGGAGGCGGTCAATTCCGGCACGGGCTGCGAGATCGACCAGGTGTTCGGGCAGAGCTGGGCTTTTCAAGTCGGACTGCCGCGCGTGCTGCCGGAAAAAGAAACCCGGTCGGCCCTGCAGGCGCTATGGCGCTACAATTTCAGCCCGGATGTCGGTCCGTATCGCAAAGTCAACCAACCCGGCCGCTGGTACGCGATGGCCGGAGAGGCGGGCCTGCTGATGTGCACCTTTCCGCGACGCGATTGGGATTACGAGCGGGCCAAGGGGGAAGGCCAGGCGGCCTGGGCCGCGATGTATTTCAACGAATGCATGGCCGGATTCGAGCATCAGGTTGCCGGGCACATGATTTGGGAAGGACTCCTGCTGGAGGGGCTGGCCATCGAGCGCGCCGTGCACGATCGCTACCATGCCGCTCGCCGCAATCCGTGGAATGAGATCGAATGCGGCGATCACTATGCGCGCAGCATGGCAAGCTATGGGGTGTATCTGGCCGCGTGCGGTTACGAATACGATGGCCC
Source organism: Opitutia bacterium (assembly GCA_037128315.1). GTDB lineage: Bacteria > Verrucomicrobiota > Verrucomicrobiia > Opitutales > Opitutaceae > Lacunisphaera. Next base: position 1,560 of record JBAXWQ010000159.1, read on the forward strand.
CCGCGGTCATCTCGGCTTCGCCCCGCGCCTGAGGCCCGAGGATTTTCGGTGCGCCTTCACGGCCGCCGAAGGGTGGGGGACCTTCCACCAGCAGAGTGTAGCAGGGCGACTGGAGGCCGAGGTGACCCTGCAGTGGGGACAACTTCAGCTGCGGACATTGTCGCTCGTCCGGCCGGGGGGGATCATCCGCCCAAGTGTCACCCTTGCCCTTGGGGATGCGCCGCTGTCCGCCAGCCTGAAGGTCGCGGACTCGCGGGTGGAACTGCAATTCGCCCCTGCGATAACGGTGCTTCGTGGACAGACGCTGAAAATCATACTTGCATGAGAAACCTAATCCCCGCCCATCCCGCCAGGCCCGTACGGGCCGTTATCCTCGCCTGCTTATCCCTGATGACTCCCTTGGTACCTATCCGTGCCGCCGCCGGCACCTTCGGTGACGACGTGGCCTTCCTGCAGAGATATACCGACCTGGTGGTGCTGCGCGAACCCGGGGAAGGGGCGCAGGTGGCACTCGCGCCGGCCTGGCAGGGTCGCGTCATGACCAGCACGGCCGGCGGCGCCGCCGGGGCGAGTTTCGGCTGGATCAACCGCGAGCTGATCGCGGCGGGCAAACTCCAGCCGCACATCAATGTCTTCGGGGGGGAGGATCGTTTCTGGCTCGGGCCCGAGGGCGGGCAATTTTCGATCTTCTTTGCGCCGGGCGCCAAGTTTGAGCTCCCCGACTGGTTCACGCCGGCGCCGCTGGACACCATGCCCTACCAGCTCCGGCAAAAGTCGGACAACCAGGCCCGGTTTGGGGCCAAGTTTGCGCTGACCAATTATCGCGGCTCCACCTTCGAGGTGGAGGTGAGCCGCGAGGTGCGATTGCTGCCCGCCCGGCAGGCCTGGGAAAAACTCGGTGTCGCGTCCATGCCGGGCGTGAGCCTCGTCGCCTACGAGTCGGCCAACACCATCACCAACGCGGGAACCGTGCCGTGGCGCAAGGAGTCAGGCCTGCTCTCCATCTGGATTCTGGGCATGTTCAATCCGACGGCCGTGACCACCATTGTGGTGCCGCTGCGGCCCGGTCCGGAGAGTGAATTGGGCGTGCCGGTGACTTCCGATTATTTCGGCCGCGTGCCGCCGGAGCGATTGGTGGTGCGGCCCGGCGTGCTCTTCTTCAGCGGCGATGGCCAGTTCCGCAGCAAGATCGGGGTAAGCCCCCGCCGCAGCACCGGCGTGCTGGGCAGCTACGATGCGGTCCACCGGGTGCTGACGATCGTGCAGTTCACCCGGCCGGCCGGCGCGACCGACTACGTCAATTCCCTGTGGAAGCTGCAGGACAACCCTTATGCCGGCGATGCGGCCAACAGTTATAACGACGGCCCGCCCACGCCCGGGGCAAAGCCGCTGGGGCCGTTCTACGAGTTGGAATCCTCCTCGCCCGCCGCGGCGCTGGCGCCGGGCCAAAGCCTCACCCATGTCCACCGCACCATGCACCTGAGCGGCGAGGAAAAAGACCTCGACCGCGTGGCCCGAGCCGTACTGGGCGTTTCCCTGGACGAAATAAAGTCAGCCCTGAAAACTTCCGCCCAATTTCCGCCACCGGCAGTTCAATCCAGCGATTGAGTTGCGGACCTGATTTTCAATGACCAACCGAACGCACCTGACGGGGGAACACACCATCCGGCGAGTGGCCATTGTCGGCACCGGCCTGATCGGCGCCAGTTGGGCGGCGCATTTTCTGGCCCGGGGCCTCGATGTGGTTGGCACCGATCCCGCGCCCCACGCGGAGCAGGCCTTGAGGAATTATGTGGAACGGGTCTGGCCGGTGCTGACCCAAATCGGCCTGGCGCCTGGTGCGGACCGGAAGCGGCTGGGTTTTTCCGGCGACGTGAAAGCCGCGCTCACGGGCGCGGATTTCGTTCAGGAAAACGGGCCGGAGCGGGAGGACATCAAGGTCCGGCTTTTTGCCGAAATGGATTCACTCCTGCCGGCCGAGGTGATCATCGCCTCCAGTTCATCCACCCTGGCCATGAGCGTGCTGCAGCGTGAATGCCGACACCCGGAACGATGCGTCCTGGGGCATCCCTTTAATCCGCCCCATTTGATACCCCTGGTTGAAGTGGTGGGCGGGCGGCGTACTTCCCGGGAAACCCTGGAGCGCGTCGAGCAGTTCTACACCCGAATGGGCAAGCGGACGATCCGCCTGCACAAGGAAATTGCCGGGCATGTGGCCAATCGGCTGCAGGCCGCGCTGTGGCGGGAGGCGGCCCATCTGGTGGCCGAGGGCGTTGTCAGTGTCGCGGATGTGGATGCGGCGGTGAGCGAAGGCCCCGGCCTCCGCTGGAGTGTCATGGGACCCAACCTGGTCTTTCATCTCGGCGGCGGCGCGGGCGGCATGGCGCATTTCATGGAGCACCTGTCCGGGCCTTTTTCCCGGATCTGGGCGGACCTGGGCCGGCCGGAACTGACGCCGGAGTTGAAGGCGACGATCATCGCCGGCGTGGAGGCCGAGGCGGCGGGACGTTCGCGGGAGGAATTGGAAGGTATCCGCGACCGCGCCATTCTCAGCCTGCTTGCACTCCGGCAGGGTCAGGCGGCCCAAACCCGGCCCAAGCCTGAGATAGTGGATTGACGGTCCCGTTGACGCAGCTAACCGACGGTGGTGCACGGCCTCAGCCTGACGGGCAATTCCCGTTGACTGTGGCCGCGGCGCGGGATGCGCTCCGTGCCATGAGTTCCATTTTTTCCACTCCGCCGGGCCGCCGGCGGCTCCTTGTCGCCACCGCCTCGGCCCTGGCGCTGTTCGCCACTTTGAGTCAGGGCAAGGATATCGTCATCCACGCTGGCGCGCTGCTTGATGGCGTTTCCGCCGCGCCCCGGCCGAAGGTATCCATTCAGATTCACGATGACCGCATCACCGGAATTGAAGCAGGCTTCGTGACGCCGGCCGGGGCGGAGGTGATTGATCTCTCCACGGCGACGGTGCTGCCGGGTTTCATTGACTGCCATGTGCACATCGCCGCGAAGCTGCCGAGCCGGACGAATGCGACCGAGGATTGGCTGACTCACTCTGATCTCGACCGGGCCTTTGAGGCCTCGGTCTTCATGCGGGCCATGCTGCAGCAGGGCTTCACCAGCGCGCGTGACGTCGGGGGTGGCGATGACACGGTGGCGGTGCGCAATGCGATCAACAGCGGCAAGATCTCCGGTCCGCGGCTCTGGGTTTCGCTGGAGGCCCTCGGCCCCACCGCGGGCCACGGTGATCCCCACAGCGGCCTGGACGCGGGTTTGTCCCACGCCGGCTGGACCAACGGCATCGTCGACTCACCCGAAGCGGCCCGCCTCAAGGTGCGCGAACACAAGCGCCGCGGCGCCGACGTGATCAAGATCATGCCATCAGGCGGCATTGCCTCCACGGGTGACGATCCCCGCCAGCAGTTGATGACCAATGACGAGATGCGCGTCGCCGTCGAGACGGCCCACAGTCTCGGCATGAAGGTGGCGGCCCACATCTATCCGGCGGGCGCCATCGAGGCGGCCGTGGAGGCCGGCGTTGATTCGGTCGAGCACGGCTCCTTTGCCACGGCGCAGACGTTGGCCCTGATGAAGGCGCGGGGCACCTATCTCGTTCCAACCCTGACGGTGTTTGAGGTCTTCTATGTCGCGGCCCGGGATCACCCCGAGCTGCTGACCCCGGGGACTGCACCCAAGGAACTCGCCAACGATTTGCTGCCGAAGCAGAATTTCCCGCTGGCCCTCAAGTCGGGCGTCAAGATCGCCTACGGGACCGACCTCGGGGAAGGGAACCATGCCATGGAATTCGGGCTGATGATCGCCGCGGGCATGTCACCGGCGGATTCCGTCTTGGTGGCCACCCGCAATGCGGCGGATCTGCTGGGCGCGGCGGACCGCGTCGGGTCCATTCAGGCGGGGCGCTTTGCCGACCTCGTCGCCACGCCGGGTGATCCGCTGCAGGACCCGGCCCAGTTTCAGCAGGTGAGCTTTGTGATGAAGGGTGGCGTGGTCTACCGGCAGCAAGGGCAGCCCACGCTCGCTGCCGTCAAGTAAGGTGCGGTCAGCGCCGGGCTGAGCAGATTACTTTTCGGTGACTTCGTCCGTCGGTTTCACGAGATTCTTCTCGTGCTTGGCGGCATTCTCCCGGGCTTTCTCGACGGCCTTGCCGTAAGTGGTCTCGGCTTTGCGCGCTGGCAGTGGCTCGGCGGTTTTGGCGGCCTCATTCTTTGCGGGTTCGCCGACGGCGCCCACACTGGCCGCGGGGATCGTGCCGGTCAGCTTGTTGAAGCGCACGGTGAGGGTTTTTTCATCCCGGGAGAGCAGTTCAACCACCGTGCCGGCCTTGAGTGAGACGGCATTGTGCTCGGCTTTCAGCATGGTCGACTTGACGATGGTGACCTCCTCGGCGGAGCAAACCAAGGCACCGAGCAGGCAAAGCAGGGTGAGTTTTTTCATCCCGGCATTCTTGGGTCTGGCGCCGGGATGGCAAGGCGGGCCTTGATAGGAAATCGTAAATTTATGATCGGCGGCGGGAGGGGTGGCCCAGTGTGTCATCCGCCGGAAATTGCATCGACGCCCCCGGAGCGTCCATGCAGATTGACCCGCGTTTCTTTGTCTCCCTCTCCCCATGAAAATACCCCGTATGCTTGCCGTCTGCCTTGCTGCCTCAATTCTCGCGCTGCATGCCCGCGCTGACTTCCACGACCACATTGGTCTGCAACTCTGGAGTCTGCGGGCCAACACGCTGACCAAGGGTGTGCCATCCTCCCTGGACCTGGTGAAGGGGTGGGGGATCGTGGAAGTGGAGGGTGGACTGGTCACCCCCAACATGACGGCCGAGCAGGTTCGCGCCGCGGTGGATGCGCGCGGCTTGAAAATGCCGAGCGCCCACGTCGGGTACGATGACCTGAAGAAGGATCTGCCCGGTCTGGTCCACGCCGCGCAGGTGCTCGGGGTAAAGTATGCGATCTGTCCCTGGATTCCCCACGAGGGACCGTTTACCGCGGCCCGGGCCAAGCAGGCGGCGGAAGATTTCAATCGCGCCGGCGCCGCCTTCCGGGCGGCCGGGATCAAGTTTGGCTACCATCCGCATGGCTATGAATTCGTACCCACGGCGAAGGCCGGCGAGTTTTTGCTGGATGACCTGATCAAGGCCACGAATCCGGAGGATGTCTGCTACCAGATGGACGTGTTCTGGGTGTATCATGGGGGCGGCGATCCGGTGAAGCTGCTGAACAAATATTCCAACCGCTGGGTGGCGCTCCACGTGAAGGATATCCGCCGGGGCGCGCCGTTCGGCCTGCCGACGGGCCATGCCCCGGACGTCGACAATGTCGCGGTGGGCACGGGTCAGATCGATTGGAAGGCGGTCATTGGCACCGCGCAAAAAATCGGCGTCACCTATTATTTCATCGAGGACGAAACTCCCGCGCCCCTCGCCAACATCCCGGCCACGCTGGCTTTCCTCCAGACGCTCAAGCTCTGAACGGGAGCGCCCCGCGTGCCGGTCATCACCCCCAGTCAGGCCAAGCCGGCATATGATGTGATCGTGGTCGGCTCGGGCGCCGCCGGCGGGCAGACGGCGTACACCCTCACCATGGAGGGCGCCACGGTGCTGATGCTGGAGGCCGGCCGCGACTACGACCCGGTCCGGGAAACCCCGATGTTCCAGGACAACTCGATGGCGCCCCTGCGCGGCGTTGTCACCCCGGACAAGCAGAACGGTTTTCATGACGCGACCGTCGACGGCGGCTGGACGATCCCGGACGAACCCTACACGCAGGTGTCGGCGAATCCCGCGCAGCAGTTTGAATGGTGGCGCGCGCGGATGATGGGGGGCCGCACCAACCACTGGGCCCGGCACTCGTTGCGCAACGGACCCTACGACTTCAAGGGCCGCAGCCGCGATGGCCTCGGTTTCGACTGGCCTTTCACCTACGAGGAGATCGCGCCGTATTATGACAAGGCCGAGATGCTGATCGGCGTCTACGGGGAAAACGAGGGCTTGGAAAACACGCCCGACTCGTCGCCGGGAGTCTTGCAGCCGGCGCCGGCCCCGCGCGCCAACGAGATTCTGGCCCGAAAGCACATGGCCCCGCTGGACATTCCGGTGATTCCCCTACATCTGTCTGTCCTCACCCAAATACAGGATTGTGCAGTGCTCCCCGCCTAGCTTTACCCCGGCAACCCCAAGATGCAGCGTATTG
>JBAXWQ010000016.1:0-22192 GCA_037128315.1 Opitutia bacterium
CCCTTTGATCCGGCCACCATCCCGGCGAAGTTCCTCTACGTGCGCCCCGGCTACAACTACGTGCCGACCCCGTCGAACTACGGCGGGGCCCCGCGCCCCAATCGCGAGAGCCGCCCGGCGGGCTCCGAGTCCCATACGCATTCGGCCCATGCCGCGGCGACCCCGGCCAAGTCCGGCGGTTTCTTCGGCTGGCTGAAGTCCCTCTTCGGCGGGGCCGACACCAGCGCCGCTCCGGCGGCCGCCCCGGCGGGCGAGTCCCGCTCCGGGGAGCGTCCGTACGGTCGTGGTCGTGGTGACCGCGGCGGTCGCGGTCCCGGTGGCGGCGGTGACGGTCAGCGTCGTCGCAGCCGCGGCGGTCGCGGACGCAACCGCGGCGACTACAATGGCGGTGGCGATCAGGGCATCAGCCAAGGCGGCGTCTGAGTCGCTGACTCCAACCAACGCGCCTTCTGGGCTCGGTACTCAAGGCGTCTGCTTTCCGCAGACGCCTTTTTTATCGTCGCAACGCGACGACCTCGCCGTAGCTTTCGGGCGAAGGCGGGTGGTCGGGCGCATTGCTCAACCCTTTTGCCTGACGACTGGTCAGGACAAATACCGGGCCGGTAGCAGCCGGCAACGGCACAACTCTCAACTCCCAGCTCTCAACTTCCCCCGATGGCCGATCTCATCATTCACGGCGGCAAACCCCTGAGCGGCACGATCACGCCCTCGGGCAACAAGAACTCGATTTTGCCCATCCTCTGCGCGTCGCTGCTCACCGACGCCAAGGTCCGGCTGCGCAACGTCCCGCACATCACCGATGTCGAGAAACTCGTGACCTTTTTCACGGAACAGGGCTCGGTCATCACCTGGGACCGCGCCGCCGGCACCATGGCGGTCGACCACTCCGGCTTTGACGGCCGCCGGCTCAACGGCGAACTGCCCGCCGGGATGCGCTCGTCCGTCCTGCTTTTCGCCCCGCTCCTTCAGCGCATGAAGAAAATCACGCTGCCGACCAACGCCAAGGGCTGCTCCCTCGGCATCCGCGAGCTCGATCCCCATCTGGAGATTCTGGAGAAGCTCGGCGCCGAGATCTCCTCAAACGGAGACCTGACCCTGTCGTTGAAGGGACGCTTCAAGCGCGCCCGCCACTGGCCGGACTACATGTCGGTGACCGCCACGGAAAATTTTGTCATGGCCGCCGTTCTCGCCGAGGGCGAGTCCGTGCTGCTCAACGCCGCGAGCGAGCCGCACGTGCAGGACCTCTGCGCCGCGCTCGTCACCATGGGCGCCAAGATCGCCGGCCTCGGCACCAGCCAGCTCAACGTCACCGGCGTGAAGCAGCTCAAGGGGGGCACCATCACCATCAACACCGACCACCACGAGGTCGTCACCTTCCTCGCCCTCGGCGCCATCACGGGCGGCGAGGTGCGCGTGCGGCATTCCCTGCCCCACCATTTCGACCTCATCAACCGCTCCTTCGCCAAGCTGGGCGTGGCCATCGAATACGACGGCGACACCGCCATCGTCCGCAAGCGGCAGAAGCTGGTCGTCACGGAACCGTTCACCTCGAACCTCCTGCCGAAGATCGAGGCGGCCCCGTGGCCGTATTTTCCCGTCGACCTCCTCCCCTGCATGATCGCCCTGGCCGTGCGCGCCGAGGGCACGGTCATGTTCTGGAACAAGGTGTACGAAGGCGGCTTCACCTGGATGTCGGAGCTGTCGAAGTTCGGCGCCCACGTCGTCGTCAGCGACCCGCACCGCATCACCATCTTCGGCGCCAAGCCGCTGCACCCCGCCGTCGTCGAGGCGCCCTACATCATCCGGGCCGCCGTCGCCCTCTACATGGTCGCCGCCAGCATTCCCGGCCAGAGCGTCGTGAAGAACGCCGACACCATCAAGCGCGCCCACCCGCATTTCGTCGAAAACCTCCGCAGCCTCGGCGCGGACGTGGAGTGGAAATGAGAGGCTTTTCGATTTTGGATTTTTGATTCTCGATTTTCCAGACCAATCAAAACTCACCCTTGCGTGTCATTCTGAGCGCAGCGAAGAATCCAGCATGACATCCGCGAGCCCACTGGATCCTTCGCTCCGCTCAGGATGACAATTCCCCTTTCCCGTGTCCCAATCTAAAATCGAGAATCAAAAATCGAAAATCTCGTCGCCTCCGGCGACCGGCACCGGTTTTCTCACCAGCGCCCTCTCCGCCCCGGTCTCCCCCGCCGAGGCGGCCCTGCGGCCGCTGTCCTTCGCCGACTTCGCCGGCCAGCCCAAGACGGTCGAGCGCCTCCAGGTCATGGTCGGCGCCGCCAAGCGCCGCGGCGAAGCCCTGAACCACATTCTGCTATCCGGCCCGCCCGGCCTCGGCAAGACCACCCTCGCCTTCATCCTCGGCCACGAACTCGGCCGCACTGTCCGCGTGACGTCCGGCCCCGTGATCGAGAAGGCGGGCGACCTCGCCGGGCTGCTGACCAACATGGAGGAGGGCGACATCCTCTTCATCGACGAGATCCACCGCATCCCGAAGACCGTCGAGGAATACCTCTATAGCGCGATGGAGGACTTCCGCCTCGACATCATGATCGACCAGGGGCCCAACGCCCGCAGCGTGCGGCTCTCGATCCCGAAGTTCACGCTCGTCGGCGCCACCACCCGCTCCGGGCTGCTCACCGCGCCGCTGCGCTCCCGCTTCACGCTCAACACGCGGCTTGACTACTACGACCGCGCCACGCTTGAGGGCATCGTGCTGCGCAGCTGCGGCCTGCTCAAGGTGCAGATCGACACCGGCGGCGCCCAGGAAATCGCCCGCCGCGCCCGCGGCACGCCGCGCATCGCCAACAACCTCGTCAACTTCTGCCGCGACTACGCCTCGGAGAAGGCCAAGGGCAAGATCACCCAGCCCGTGGCGGCCGCGGCGCTCGAGTTGCTGGAAATCGACGCCGCCGGGCTCGACGAGATGGACAAGCGCATGCTGCGCGTGATGGCCGAGAATTATGCCGGCGGCCCCGTCGGCATGAGCACGATCGCCATCGCCGTCGGCGAGGAGACGGAGACCCTCGAGGAAGTCCATGAACCGTTTTTAATCCAGGAAGGCTACCTGCAGCGCACGGCCCAGGGCCGCATCCTCACGGCCCGGGGCTACGCGGCCGTCGGCCTGAAAGCCGCAACCGGCAACCAGCAGACCTTGCTCTAAGGCGGCGACGGCGACTTTGGCAGGGCGGATCATCCGTGATTCGCCACAGCAGGTTAAGCTCAGTCACAGGCCATCGTGCTGGCCAACCCAATCCCCCAGGCACGGAGGCCTGGGGCTACCCTAGCGGCAATCGTCTTAGATATCCCCCAACTGCGGCCGGAGAATGATCTCCTCCACCACGGTCCGCCGGCTGAGCCGGTAAATGTCGAGGATGGCCCGGGCGATGTCCTCGGCCGGCATCAGGCGGGCCGGCGGCACGCCGCTTCCTTTCCAGGAGGGCGAGACGGTGGCCCCGGGATGGATGCAGCAGACCCGCACGCCGTTGTCCTTCAACTCGGCGCGCATGACGGCGCTCAGGCAGGTGACACCATATTTTGCTCCGCAGTAGGCCGCGCCGTTCGGATAACCCTGCCCGCCGCCGATCGAGCTCATGTTGATCACATCGCCGCGCCCGCGCTTGACCATGGCCGGCACAAACGGCGACGAGACGAGGGACACGCTGCGGAGGTTGGCCGCGATCTGGGCGTCGAAGTCGGCCGCCTTCATCTGCAGGAACGGCGCGCCGGCGAACTTGCCGGCGTTGTTGATCAGCACGTCGACCACGCCAAAGCGATCCGCAACCGCCTCGGCCAGGAGGGCGACTGAAGCCTCGTTGCTGACATCGCCCTCGAATGCCTCGGCCGTTGCGCCCAGCTTGGTGCAAATGCGCGCCACCGCCTGCAGGTTCTTCATGTTGCGGGCCACGAGGGCCAGCCGCACGCCCCGCACTTCCTTGGCGAAAGTCTTCGCGATGGCTGCCCCGATGCCCTGCGAGGCGCCGGTGATGAGGATGAGAGGGGTCATAATTTAATCGCGGAAACGCGGAAGAGCGGAATCACGGAAAAGATCGGGAAGTTCGGATTCATTCCATCTTTCCGCCCTTCCGCGTTTCCGTGATTCGCCTTTTTAGCACAATAGCGCCCCGAAGTCCATGAAGTCGGCCGAGAACCCGCCCTTCACGCCCTTGCAGATCACGCTGACGGCGTCGTGGGAATGCAGCGACTCGAGGTGCGAACACGCAATCCGGAAATCCTTGACGCGCTTGTCGCGGTCGAATTCCAGGTACAGCAGCCGGGCGGCGTCCTCGACGAACTTGAGGTAGGCGCCGTTGAGTTCGGCGAAGGCCTGCTCATCCTCGCGCTTGACCATGACCTGCGTCTCGGTTTGCAGCGCCCGGAGGCAAAGCGCGTGCACGTCCTCGATCCAGATCTTCCGGCCCTCGGCCTCCTCGATCGAGATGCGTGCCTTGCTCCGCTGGGAATGCGGCACGCCGTAGGTGCCGCGAGTGGCGCGGGCGTGCTCGGTGAGCTCGGCCGAACACGGGCAGGCGGACGAATAGACAAAGTCGAAGTGGATGAACCGGCGGTAGCGACCGTCGCGGGTCATCACGCCCTCGAAGGCGACGGTGTAGAACTGGTAGCCGGCCATCCCGCTGCGCAGGCTCGCCTGCACCATCGGGTAGGAGAACGCGATCTTCAGGCGGGCCGTCTTGCTGTCCACCTTCCGCAGGTAGCTCTTGAGGATCCGGCCCATCCACTCGCCGGTGGTCACCCCGTCCTTGTGGTCGTAGAAGGAGCGCATGATGCGGCCCATGTTGATCCCCTTCAGCTCGGCCTCGAGCGAGACCGTGCCGGTGACGCTGGTCTCCAGGGTGAGGGTCTTGCCGGCCTTGGTCCGGTACTTGAGCGGCAGCTTGAAATTGTGGATGCCGACCTGCTGGATGGGCACGTTGGCGCCCTGGATGGCCTCGTGCGCCACCTCCATCATGTCGGGCATGGTCTGGCGCGAGCGGGGGCTCGGGCGGAATTTCTTGTCGTAGCCGCGCTTGATCAGGGGCTGGTGCCCGCCGCTCGAGCGGTGGAGATACATCTGTTTCATGGATTGCCGTGGGTCGTTTTTGGTTGGTGGGTCCGCGGGTGACGCTAACCGCGGGAAAATGAATTAGCCGACAATCAGGCTTGGATAATTTGTCATCGCGAGCCCGGCAACGCCGGGCGCGGCGATCCAGTCCCACATCCGGCACAGGGCCTGGGGCGGGTTGAAACGGATGGATTGCTTCGTCGTTTCACTCCTCGCAATGACAGCAGGGCGCATCATGGGGCGGTAGGGCCGAAGAACTCGGCGAAGTTGCGCGGGGTCTCGTAGAGCCGGACGCAGTGCAGCTGGCCGGCCGTGATGTGCGGGGCGATCTCGTGCCAGAAGGCGATGACGAGGTTCTCGGTGGAGGGATTCACGCCGCGCAGGAAATCGACCTCCTCGTTGAGGTTGTGGTGGTCGCACTTGTCGACGACGGTCCGGTGCAATATCCGCTTCAGCTCGCCCAGGTCCATGATGTAGCCGGTCGCGGGGTCGGGGGTGCCCTTGAGGGTCACCTCCAGCACATAGTTGTGCCCGTGCCAGTGCGGGTTGGTGCACAGCCCGTAGTGCGCCTCGTTCCATTTTTGGCTCTTGGCCGGATTGTGCAGCCGGTGGGCCGAGTTGAAATGCACCTGCCGGGTGATGTACACCGTGCCCGTCAGCACGCGGGGGCGCCCGGCGGGCTTTTTGCGGCGGGAGGCTTGCGACGGCATGGGGGATCAAGCGAAGCCAGAAACCCCGCGGCGTCAATCCCGCCGGCCCGTTTCGCGCTGGGCCAAAATAACCATTGCGGGCGCCGGGGCGCGGGTTGTTCATGCAGCCCCATGGCCATGCGTTTCAGCATTCTCGGCAGCGGCAGCGCGGGCAACTCCGCCCTGCTCCAGACGGACAACACCCGCGTGCTGGTCGACGCCGGCTTCTCCGCCAAGCGGCTGGCCGAACTCCTGGCCGGGCTGGGGGAAAAGCTGGAGGCCATCGACGCCATCTTCCTGACCCACGAGCACGGCGACCACGCGGCCGGGCTCAACGGCCTTGCCCGCTACCCGCAGATCAAGGTCTTCGCCAACCGCGCCACCGCCGAGAAGGCCCAGGCCGGGCTCAAGCACCGCGTGGCCTGGCAGCTCTTCGAGACCGGCACCACGTTCCGCTTCCGCGATCTCGAGGTCAGCAGCTTCGCCGTGCCGCATGACGCGCAGGAGCCGGTCGGCTTCGTCATCGCCCATGGCGAAAACGACCTGCTCTCCCCCCGCCGCAGCCTGGCCTGGCTGACCGACCTGGGCCACGCGCCGCAGCATGTGCGCGAGCGCATCCGGGAGGCCGACGTCCTCGTCGTCGAGGCCAACCACTGCCCGCAGATGCTGGAGGCCGACACCAAGCGCCCCTGGTCGACCAAGCAACGCATCAGCGGACGCCACGGTCATCTTTCTAACGCCGCCGCCCGCGAACTGCTCGAGTCCATCGCCGATGCCCGCTGGCGCCATGTGTTCTTCGCACACCTGAGCCGCGACTGCAATTCGCCCGCGGCGGTGGCGACGGCCTGTGGCGCGGTGCTCACGGCGCGCGCCTGCGGCTACTCCGTGGTCGCCGCCGGCGCGGGCACGCCGTTCTACGAGTTCGGCTGAGGCCCTGCCGGGTAGCGACAGGCGTCCCTGCCTGTCGGGTTCGGCCAACATTCCCAAACCCCACAGGCCCGGAGGCCTGTGGCTACGAAGCACCCGCACTCCTCACTTCGCCGGCTTCTCGTGCTCGTCGATGTACTTGCGGGTCGCGGCCGGCAGCGCATGCCACATGCGCCAGGCGATGAAGCTCCCGACCAGGGCAAAGGGCATCAGGAAGATCGGCCACCATTGCCAGCTTTGGCCCGACAGGTAGCCGACGCCGATGGACTGCACGCTGCTGCCCAGATAGACGCAGCCGTCCAGAATGCCGGAACAGGTGGCGGTGGCCTTGCGGCCGCCGAAATCCGCCGCCGCCGTCCCCGACATGAGGGAGTGCACGCCGGTGACGGCCGCCACGATGCAAAGCGCGGCCAGGCCCACCACCAGGGGCTGCGAGAAAATGTTGAGGGCCATCACGGCCGCCATCAGCAGCATGAACGCGGAAAAGATCGCGGCGGGCGGGGCGCGCCGGGACTGGAAAAATTTGTCGGAGATCAGCCCGCCGGCAAATCCGCCCACGATGCCGAAGACGCAAAGCAGCAGGCCCCAGTTGCCCAAAATCCACTCCGCCCCCGTCTGCTTCACGTCATGGGCAAAGACGGTATACCATTGCATGATGCCGTTGCGCAGCACCCCGGAGGTGAGCTCGACCCCGGCAAACATCAGCATCAGCGGACTGAGAAAGACCTTCTTCAGCAGGTCCATGGTCGTGTACTCCTCGTGCATGTGGCCGGAAGAGGCGTCGTGCGTGTCGAGGTGCGGGAAGCCGGCCTCCTCCGGCGTGTCCTTGATCAGCCAGAGATCAAGCGCCACCCAGACCAGCAGAATGAGGGCGGGGATGAAAAACACCGCCCAGGTCGCGTCCACCCCCGTGCCTTCGGGAATGAAAGCCCGGCGGATCAGCCCGTGGATCCAGTTGGACGATTCGGCCGCCTGCACCTTGGTCATCTTGATGATGGCCGTGCCCCAATCGAAGGCGAAGTAGACGCCGAAAGAAATCAGGGTGCCGAAAATCGCCCCGAAGAGGCCCCGCTCGCGCACATGAAACCAGTTGGCCTTGACCTTGATGATCGAGACCGCGCCGTAGCTTTGAAAATACATGTTGAGCGCATAGAGGGCCGAAAACACCCCCACCAAGCGGATCTGCAGCCGCCCCGTCACCACCAGCCACGTGATCAGCCCCATGGCCAGGTTGGCCAGCGAGGCGCCGAGGGCGGCGATGATGATGCCCTTCTTGCCGCCGATCTTGTCCACCAGCGGCCCGTTCACGAGGAACGACAGCGCGTAGGTCCCGGTGCCCGCCGCGAAGATCAGGCCGAACTCCTCGTTGGTCATCAGTGACCCGAGCGCCGTCTTCGCCACGGTGAGATTGTAGCGGCCCATGTAGAGGAAGGCGTACGTCATCCCCAGCGGAAACCAGTTGATGAAGCGCCGGCTCAGGAACCACGGCCCGTGCTTGAGCGGGTTGTTGTAGAAATAGATCCCGATGACGAGGAGCAGGCAGATGCTGACGAGTCCGATGTCCATAAGGCTAGGCGGGGTGCAGCAAGACGACAAACATGGCCCGCAAACTACGCCGGCCCCGGGGCAAAGCACGACGAAAATCACCCGCGCGGTGAATTTGTTCTGCGCGGCATAAGGCCGGTTTAGGCTTTGCCGGTTCGCCGGAATGCTGCTTGCTACCCCCCGCATGCCGTCCACGACCTCCCTCCGCCGCACCAAGATCATCGCCACCCTGGGACCCGCCACGGAAAGCGAGGAAATGCTGGTCAAGCTGATCGCCGCCGGGGTGGACGTGGTGCGCCTCAACATGGCGCACGCCAAGCATGACTGGACCCGGATGATCATCCGTCGCATCCGCGCGGCGGCCGAGGCCGTCGGGCGCGAGGTCGCGATCATGATGGACATCAAGGGCCCGGAAATCCGGACCGGCGACCTGGCGGTGCCGATCGAGCTCAAGGCCGGCGAGACCTTCGACTTCACCGTCAAGCCGGGCGGCGCGGGCGACCACGCCGAGGAGGTCCGCTCCGTGGACGTGAATTACCGCGACCTCGTCAACGACATCCAGGTCGGCGACACCGTCCTGGTGGACAGCGGCCTCATCCGCCTCGAGGTGCTGTCGAAGAACCAGGCGCGCATCCGCTGCCTGGTGCTCACCCCCGGCTCCCTTTCCTCGCGCCGCCACATCAACCTGCCAGGGGTGCACGTCAACCTGCCCTCTTTCACCGAGAAGGACCGGGCCGACACCCTCGTGGGCATCGAGGAAGGCGTCGACTTCATCGCCCTCTCCTTTGTGCGCGAGGCCTCGGACATCGAGCTGCTCCGGCTTTTCCTGAAGGAACGCGGCTCCCGCGCCCGCATCGTGGCCAAGATCGAGGACCAGTCCGCCATCGACAACCTGGACGACATCATCCGCGCCACCGACGTCCTCATGGTGGCGCGCGGCGATCTCGGCATCGAGGTGCCGCTGCAGGAACTGCCCGTCATCCAGCGCCGGGCCGTCCGCACCTGCCTGGCCATCGGCCGGCCGGTCATCATCGCGACCCACATGCTGGAGTCCATGATCTCCCAGCCGGTGCCGAACCGGGCCGAGATCACCGACGTGGCCAACGCCGTCTACGAACAGGCCGACTGCGTGATGCTCTCCGGGGAGACCACCGTGGGCAAATACCCGCTCGAGTGCGTCCGGATCCTGGACACCATCGCCCGCCGGATCGAGGCGGAGCAGGCCGCCGATTACGGCGAGCCCGCCGTGTTTGTCAGCGAGCGCATGAAGGTCTTCCGGGCGGCCGTGGTGCTGGCCAACGAGATCCCGCGCTCGCTCATTGTGGTCTTCACCCGCCACGGCACCAATGCCGCCGGCATCGCCGCCCACCGGCCGCCGCACGCCCCGATCCTCGCCGTCACCGATTCCATTGAGACCATGCGCCACCTGCGGATGGTGCGGGCCGTCGAGCCGTTTTTGCTCACCCCGTTCGGCGACCCCGAGGCCACCATCGAGCGCGCGACGACCTCGCTGCTCCGGCTGGGCCGCATCCGCGACGGCGACAAGCTGATCATTGTCTCCGACATCCAGACGAAGGATCGCCGCATCGACAGCATCCAGCTGCGCGAGGTGTTCTAAACTCGCCCCATTGTCATCCGCTTTCCCCGCTTTGCAGCCGCGAGCGCCAGCGAGTGGTTCCCCTTCCACTCGCTGGTGCTCGCGGCTACTCCAGTCATCCCAGCCGAGCATCCGAAGCATTCGCCCCCCGACCCATGAAACAAATTGCCCACCTTCTGGCGGGGCTGTGGCTGGTGACCTCACTCCACGCAGCCCCGGCGCCCCATTTCTTCGCCGCTGATACCATCAGCCTGCAGAACCTGCTGCCCGCACCGCCGGCGGCTGATTCCCTCGTCGCCCAAGCCGAACGGGAAGTGCTCTACCACCTGCAGGCCGAGCGAACGCCAGCGCAGGTCGCACGGGCGCAGAGGGTCAATGCGGAGGATATCTTCAGTTTTGGTTCCGACGTGCTCGGCCCCTGGTTCGAGGCCAAACGTCTGCCGCAAACGACCGCCTTTTTCGCCCAGGTGAACGATGACCTGACCCCTTACAACCGGGCCGCCAAGGCTCTCTTCAACCGCCGGCGCCCGCCCTATGCCGACGCCCGCCTGAAGCCCTGCATCGAATTTTCCGACACCGGCTCCTATCCCAGCGGGCATGCGCTACGGGCCGCCCTGTGGGCCGGATTGCTCGGGGCTATTTTCCCGGAGATGGCTGCGGCCTGCCAGGTCCGCGCCGATGAGACCCGCTGGGCACGGCTGCTGGCCGGGGTCCACTATCCCAGCGATGTCGAAGCCGGCCGGATCCTCGGGGATGCCCTCGCTCGCGAAATGCTCAAGCAACCGGACGTCCAAAAGGCGCTCGAGGAAATCCGCGCCGAAACCAGTCCGTTTTCGCTCAAGAAAGCCGGATAACCACGCTGGGAATAACGATTGCCCTCGGCGCTCAAATCAGTCGAAATCGCTCCCGTATGAAACGCTTGGTCTGGCTGCTTCTCGCCGTCTTTGGCACCGCGCTCGCGCAGGTGTCGCCGGTGGACATTGGCCTGGCGCAACAGGAGACTTGCTCCTGTTGTGAGCAACCCGGGGCCTGCGGCATGCCCGATTGCATGCCGCCTGCCGCACCCGCCACCCAACCCGTCTTCACCCTGACCAGTCCCGCCGTGGCCACCCGTATCGCCGCCAAGCCGGCCCGTGCCGCCCGCGAAGTCCGGGAAATATTTTTGGCGTCGTTTCTGCCGCGCACCGCTGGTGCGTCGGCTTGGCCTGTGTCCGTGATCGCGGAAATGCCCCTGGGCATTCCGCTGTATCAGGAACACTGCAGCTTGCTGCTCTGAGTTCCGGCCCGCGGTGGGTCTGCGCCTTGCCGTAATCCGCCTCCCCTGTATAGCCACGCCGCGCTGCCGCGTGACCGTTTTTAACCTGTCCCTTATTTATCTCTTATTTATCTAACCTGTCCCTTATCTATCTTAATTATTAACCGCTAATTAGTTATTATTGTCATGAAAAAATTCCTCCTCCTTGCCATCCTCATTACCGCCAGCACCTCACTGGCGTTGGCCAACGCCGATCAGGCACCGGCAAATAAATCAGCCGCCCCTGACGCGGCCTGGCTGGCCCAGGCCAAGGCCGCCTACCCGCTCAAGACGTGTGTCGTTTCCGATGAAGTGATCGGCGGCGGCATGGGTGATGGCATCGACTATGTCTATAAACAAGCCGGCCGGCCCGACCGCCTCGTCCGTTTCTGCTGCAAGGACTGCCGCAAGGACTTTGACAAGGAGCCGGCCAAATACCTGAAGCTGATCGACGAGGCCGCGGCCAAGGCGAAGAAAAGCTGACTGGTCCGCCCGTCGCCGTCGTCGCTTTAGCGCGACGACGGCTTATCACCCGGTTTCGTCCAAGATCGTCCTCTGTCCGTCTCATGAAAACATTCCTTGCCCTCCTGCTCTTCTCGCTCGCCGTCAGTTTCGGCCAGGCCGCTGAGGCCGCCGCCGTCTACCAGTGCCCCATGCACCCGTGGATCAAGGCCGATCATGCCGGGGCCAAGTGCACCATCTGCGGCATGGAGCTCGTCGCCGCCCCGGCGGGCGGGACCGCGGGGTCGACCGACCCCAACCTGGTCACCCTGACGCCCGCGAGCGCCACGGTGGTCGGCGTCCGTACGGACGAAGCCCGCCGCGGCCCGTTGGTCCGCACACTGCGGGTCAATGGAGTGGTCGAAGACGACGACACGCGCCACCGGATCCTCGCCGCCCGTGTGCCGGGCCGCGTGGAGAAGCTGGGCGTCAACTATGTGGGAGCCGAGGTCGAGGAAGGGGCGCCGCTCGCCACGATCTACAGCCCCGAGATGCTCACCGCGCAGCGGCAATACGTGGAACGCTTCAAGGCCGGGAGCATTGCGTTCTCCACTTCCGACCGGGCCGCCGCCCGCGAGCGCCTGCTGGAACTGGGCCTGACCGCGGAGGAAATCAACATCCTGGAACACACCCTCGAGCCCGTGGCCATCGTGCAGGTCCGCGCCCCCATGTCGGGCACGGTGGTTTCCCGGGCCGCCTACGAGGGCCAGTACGTGCAGACGAACGACCGGCTCTTTGAGATCGGGGACTTCTCCTCCATGTGGTTTATCTTTGATGCCTACGAACCAGACCTCGCCTGGCTGCGCCCGGGCCTGGCCGTCACCGTCAGCGTCGCCTCGCTCCCGGGCCGGACCGTCACCGCCCCGATCGCCTTCATCGATCCCAATTTTAATGAGCAGACCCGCACCGCCAAGGTGCGGGTGATTCTGCCCAATCGCGACCGGGCCTTCCTGCACAAGCAGACGGGGCTGGCGCACGTGAAGCTGGAGGTGCCCGACGTGCTCCTCGTCCCGCGCACCGCCGTGCTCCAGCATGGCGCCGAGCCCATCGTTTTCCTGGAGCAGGCCAATCGCGCCTACCTGGCGCGCCGGGTGCATCTCGGACGGGTCGGGGACACGACCGTCGAGATTCTCGAGGGCCTGCAGGCCGGTGATCGCGTGGTCACCGAAGGCGGCCTGATCCTCGACGGCCAGGCCCAGCTGGCCCGCGCCGCCATCACCGGTGAAATCAGCACCCATGACCACCCCGTGGTCGCGCCCGCTCCGGCGCCGGCGGTGGCCGCCGAGTCTGGCAGTGATCAGCTCAAGGCGCTGGCGTTCGCCGCCGCCGATGCCGCCGCCCTCCTCGCCGCCGATGATTTTGCCGGCTATCAAAAGCACCTGCCGGCCTTCCGCACCGCCTTGCTGGCCTACCTCGACGCCGGGGTGGACGCCGCCCGCGGCCCCCTGGGCAAATTCAAGGACGGCCTGCCGGAGCGGGCGGATCTGCGCACCGCCCGCCGGGACTTTGAGCCCTTGAGCACCGCCCTGGCTGATCTGGCCCGCGGCCGGCACCTGCCGCAGCGCGAGAATCTCCATGTGTACCAGTGCCCCATGTCGCCCGTGTTGGGCACGGGCCGCTGGCTCGCGCGCACGGCGGAGGTTCGCAATCCCTTCTTTGGCTCCGCGATGCTCGAGTGCGGGGAGGAGCTCCCGTGAATTTTCGATTTTCGATTCCCGATTTTTAATCGGGCAGGCCGGCGCCTGGCCCCGTTCTATAATCGAAAATCGAGAATCCAAAACCTGAAATCCCATCCATGATCTCCCGCCTCATCTCCTGGTCGCTTCATAACCGCTTCCTCGTGCTCAGCGGCTTTTTGGCCCTGTGCGCCTGGGGCGTGGTTGCGATCCAACGCGTGCCCATCGACGCGATCCCCGACCTGTCGGAAAACCAGGTCATCGTCTACGCCGACTGGCCGGGCCGCAGCCCCCAGGAAGTGGAGGACCAGATCACCTATCCGCTCAGCGGCGCGCTACAGGGCCTCGCTGGCGTGAAGAGCGTGCGCGCCACGTCAATGTTTGGCTTCTCGTTCCTGACCGTGATCTTCGAGGACAAGATCGATCCCTATTTTGCCCGCACCCGGGTGCTCGAACGGCTCAATTCCCTCGGCAACCTGTTGCCCGGCGGCGTCACGGCCCGGCTCGGGCCGGACGCGACGGGACTGGGCTGGGTTTACCAGTATTATCTGAAGGATGACTCCGGCACCCAGGACCTCGGGGCCTTGCGCACACTGCAGGACACCTATGTCCGCTACCAGCTGGCCTCGGTGCCGGGCGTGGCCGAGGTGGCCAGTGTCGGCGGCTTCGTCCGCCAATGGCAGGTGGAGGTCTCCGCCCTGAAGCTCAAGCAGTACGGCCTGATGCTCGGCGAGGTCATGGACGCCGTGGCCGCGAGCAACCGCAACGTCGGCGGCACCACCATCGAGGAAAACGGCGCGGAGTTCATTGTGCGGGGCCTCGGCCTCGTGCAAAGCGTGGCCGACCTGGAAGGGGTGCCGGTCATGCCGCGCCGCGGCTCGCCGCTCTTCCTCCGGGATGTGGCCACCGTGCGCATCGGGGGCGAATTTCGCCGCGGCGCGCTTGACATCAACGGCCGCGCCGCCGTCGGCGGCATCGTGGTGATGCGTTACGGCGAAAACGCCTGGCGCGTGATCACCGACGTCAAGGCCCGCCTCGCCGCCCTCTCCCCGGGCCTGCCCAAGGGGGTGAGCATCGCGTCCTTCTACGACCGCAGCGACCTGATCGGCCGCGCCATCACCACCCTCAAGCACACGCTCGTCGAGGAGGTCATCCTCGTGACTCTGGCCCACATCCTGTTCCTGTTTCATTTCCGCAGCATTTTGATCGTCACCCTGCCGCTGCCGGCGTCGATTTTGATCTCGTTCATTCTGATGGACCGCTTCGGCATCCCGTCACACATCATGTCGCTCACGGGCATCGCCATCTCCATCGGCGTACTGGTCGACGCGGGGATCGTGATGACGGAAAATGTCATCCGCCATTGCGAGCGCGCGCTGGAAGAGAAGGTAGGGGCTGTTGCCCCCAACAGCCCAGAGGCGCTTGGGGGCAAGCGCCCCTACCCCGAGCTAACCGCCCAAGAGGTGTTCACCCACACCCTTGAGGCCGCCACGCAGGTCGGCCGGCCGATGTTTTTCGCGATGATGATCATCATCCTCGCCTTCGTCCCGGTCTTTTTGCTCACCGGCCAGGAGGGCAAGCTCTTCCATCCCCTCGCCTACACCAAGAGCTTTGCGCTCCTCGGGGCCGTGCTGCTGGCGCTCACGGCCGTGCCGGTCTTCTGCACCTTCCTCGTCCGCGGCCCCTTCAAGCCCGAGAGCGAGAACTGGCTGATGAAGTTCCTGCTGAAAATCTACGACCCCGTCCTCGACTGGGCGCTGGAGCACCGCAAGACGGTGCTGGGCTTCGCCGGCATATTGCTCGCCGCCTCCTGCCTTGTGGCCTTCGGGGTGCCGAAGTTTGTCCGCGCTCAACTCTCAACCCTCAACTCTCAACTGGCAGCGAAGCTGCCCCACGGCTTCGGCAGCGAATTCATGCCCACACTCGAAGAGGGCTCGCTGCTCTTCATGCCGGTGCTGCTGCCCGCCACCTCGCTCACCGAAGTGCAGCGCATCATGGCCTGGCAGGACCAGGTCATGAGCACCTTGCCCGAGGTGGCCTCCGTCGCCGGCAAGCTCGGCCGGTCCGATTCCGCCACCGACCCGGCGCCGGTCGAGATGATCGAGACCACGATCATGCTGAAACCCACCAGCCAGTGGCGCCCGGGCATGACCAAGCAGAAGATCATCGCGGAACTCTCCGCCAAATTGATGAACGTCCCGGGGTACGTGCCCGGCTTCCTTCAGCCGATCGAGAACCGCGTCCTCATGACGAGCACCGGCATCCGGGCCCAGGTGGGCGTGAAGATTTTCGGCGACAACCTCGACGCCCTCCAGGCCAAGGCCTTCGAGGTCCAGCGCGTCATCGAAAAAATCCAGGGCGCCACCGGCGTCGCCCCCTCGCGGGTGCAGGGCAAGCCGTACCTGGAAATTGTCGTCCGGCGCGATGACCTCGGACGCTACGGCCTGCGCGTCGACGACGTGTTCCGCTACGTCGAGGGCGGGCTCGGCGGCACCATCGTGGGCACCTCGCTCAAGGGCCGCGAACGCTGGCCCATCCAGGTGCGGCTGGAGCAGGCCGACCGCGAGGACCTCGACAAGCTCGGCGAGCTGGCCCTGCCCACCCCCTCCGGGGCCCTGGTGCAGCTGAGGCAGGTCGCCGACATCAAGCGCGTCGTCGGCCCCAACGAGATCCAGAGCGAGAACGGCCGCCTGCGCGTCTTCGTGCAGGCGAATGTCGGCGATCGCGACCTCGGCGGCTTCGTCGACGAGATCAAGGAGCACGTCACGCGCGACGTGCAGCTCGACGCCGGCATGACCGTGGAATATTCCGGCCAGTACGAGCACCAGCTCCGCGCGCGGCAGACGCTGCTCTATGTGTTCCCCGCCGTGCTGCTGATCATCTTTGCGCTGCTGGTCATGACCTTCAAATCCGCCGCCGAGGCGGCGCACGTCATCCTCGCGGTGCCGTTCGCCCTGACCGGCGGCGTGATGCTGCAAGCGCTGCTCGGCTACAATTTCAGCGTGGCCGTCTGGGTGGGCTACATCGCCTTGTTCGGCACGGCCATCCAGACCGGCGTGATCATGGTCATATATCTGGAGGAGGCGGTGGCGAAGGCGGCGGCGGACAAAGGTAGGGCGCGGACTCCGCTCCGCGCCGAAGACCCGGCGGCGAAGGGACTCGCCGCCCTACCCCTCACCCGCCCGGAACTCATCACCGCCATCAAGGCTGGCGCGCGACTGCGGCTCCGCCCGAAGGTCATGACGGTCGCCACGGCGATTGCCTCGCTGCTTCCAATTTTCTGGCTGGACCGCACGGGCGTCGAGGTCATGCGGCCTCTCGCCACGCCGGTCGTCGGCGGCATGCTCTCCAGCCTGGTGCACATTTTGGTCGTCACGCCGGTTATCTTTGCCTGGCTCCGCGAGCGGCAGCTTAAGCTGACCTCCGGATGAGCGGCCACGACCACAACCCCACGGGGCCCGCGACGCCGACCCCGCCCGACGCCCCGGTCTACATGGGGCTGCCGGATGAACGTTATCTGCGGCCCAAGTTCTATGTCGCCCTCGCCCTGACCCTGCCGGTGCTGGGGCTGGCCATGGGCGGGATGCTCTGGCCGCACGCGTTTCACGCCCTGCCACCCGTTGTCTCGGGCTGGCTGCAGTTCGTCCTGACCACGCCGGTTTTTTTCTGGTGCGGGGCGCCCTTCATCGGCCGCTGGTGGAAATCCATCCGGGAGCGCGACACCAACATGTTCACGCTCACGGTCACCGGCACGGGCGCCGCGTATTTCTACAGCGCCGTCGCCGTGGTGTTCGCCGCCGCCTTCCCCGCCGCCTATCGCGGGGCGCACGGCCTGCCGCTGTATTTCGAGGGCACCGCCTTCATCACGACCATCGTACTGCTCGGCCAGATCATCGAGCAGCGCGCCCATGCCCGCACCGACGCGGCCATCCGCGCCCTCATGCATCTGGCGCCCAAGCTCGCCCACCGCCTCCGGGCCGACGGCACGGAGGAGGACGTGCCGGTCGCCGCCGTGCACCCGGGCGATAGGCTGCGCGTCCGCCCCGGCGAAAACCTGCCGGTCGACGGGGCGCTGACCGCGGGTCCGGCCGAAATTGATGAATCCATGCTCACCGGCGAACCGCTGCCCGTCATCAAGCAGGCCGGCGACAAGGTCAGTGCCGGGACGCTGAACACCACCGGCTCGTTTGTTTTCCGCGCCGAACGCGTCGGCGCCGACACGTTGCTGGCGCAGATCGTCCGGCTGGTGGAACAGGCAACTGAGAGCGAGGCCCCGATTGCCCGGCTCGCCGACCGGGTCTCCCAGTGGTTCGTGCCAGTCGTTCTCACGATCGCCACGGCGAGCTTTCTGGGCTGGACGTTTTTTGCCGCCGAGCGCGGCTGGCTGTATGGTCTCATTAATGCGGTCTCCGTGCTGATCATCGCCTGCCCATGCGCCCTCGGCCTGGCGACGCCGGTTTCGCTCGTGACCGGCATCGGCCGCGGGGCGCAGGCCGGCGTGCTGGTCAAGGACGCCGCGGCCTTGGAGCGCCTGGCGAGCGCCACCACCCTGCTCATCGACAAGACCGGCACGCTCACCGAGGGCCGGCCCCGCGTGGTGGCCGTGGAGGTGGAGCGCGTTGACCCCAACGCGCTGCCCGGTGCCGAAAAGCGTCTTGAGGACCAGCCGCTCCACCTGAGTGCCGATGAACTGCTCGCACTCGCCGCCGCCGCCGAGTCGTCCAGCGAGCACCCGCTGGCCCGCGCCATCGTCAATGCCGCGAAGGCCCAGGCCCTGACCCTGCTGCCTGCGGCCGAATTCACCGCCGAACCGGGGTTCGGCGTGCGGGCCGTGGTGAAAGGCCGGCGGATCGAGGTGGGGCGCGTTGACCCCAACGCACCAGTCAACACCCGCGCGACCGAGTGGCGCGGGCACGATAACCCGCCCTACCCGCCGACCGCCACGCTGGTCTGGGTCACGATCGACGGCCGCCCGGCCGGCATCATCGCGCTCGCCGACGCCATCAAGGCCTCCACGCCCGCCGCCATCCGCGAGTTGCAGCAACTGGGCCTCAAGGTGGTCATGGTGACCGGCGACCGGGAGGAAACGGCGCGCGCCGTTGCGGATCAACTCGGCCTCGATGGCTTCCACGCCGGTGTCACGCCGGCCCGCAAGCAGGAGCTCGTTCGCATGCATCAGGCCCGCGGTGAAAAAGTGGTGTTTGCCGGTGACGGCCTCAACGACGCGCCCGCCCTGGCGGCCGCGGATGTGGGCATCGCCATGGGGACAGGCACTGATGTGGCCATGCACAGCGCGGGGCTCGTGCTGGTCAAGGGCGAGCTCACGGCGCTGGTCCGCGCCGTGCATCTCAGCCGGGCCGTCCTGCGCAACATCAAGCAGAACCTCTTCTGGGCCTTTGCCTACAACGCCGCCGGCCTGCCCCTGGCGGCGGGGGCGCTTTATCCGTTCACCGGCTGGCTGCTGAATCCGATGTTTGCCGGCGCCGCCATGAGCCTGAGTTCCATCAGCGTCGTGCTGAACGCCCTGCGCCTGCGCCATGCGAAACTGTGAACGGCTTGGGCCGGAGCAGCCGGAGGCGGAACAATTCAAACGAACCCACCACGGATTTCACTGATTGCACGGATCAATGCAGTGGAATCAATGCATCATACCAATTCCTATGAGCATTTGGATTTCAGGTGGTAGGGCGCGACCGGGACGAGTGCCGGAGCCTCGGCCGCTGGGCGCGCCGTAGGGACATTCGCGGACGGCCCGGCGGTCCGTCCCTACCTTAAGTCCAAAACCGTTCAGTATTTGGTATCAGACATTTCATCCTCACTGATCAGTCAGGTAGACACCGTTTAAATCAGTCGGTTTTTTCCCGGAAAATCCGTGTTATCTGTGAAATCCGTGGTTCAAAATGCATTGCTCCGGCTGAGCAGGCATCGAATGCCCTGCGAAGGCTTACCCATCGGCCGGCGTTTTCTGGTTCCCTTTCTCTCCCGGTTCTCTTTTTTAACCGGCTCCCATGCGCCTCCATGTGCCTATGGCTGCACCCATCGGCATGATGGTGGCCGCCGCCTTATTCACCCTCCCAGCCCAGGGACAGGAACAGGCCGCGACCATGGAAGTGCGCCCCACGGCAACGGCCCCCAAGATTGACGGCGTGCTCGACGATCTCGCATGGCGCGATGCCGCGCACAGTGATGCCTTTCGCCAGGTCATCCCGATCGAAAATGCCGAGCCCACCGAGCGCACGGAATTCTGGGTCACCTATGACAAGGACCACATCTATGTCGCCGTCCGTTGCCATGATTCGGCGGGGCCTGCCGGCATCCGCGCCTACTCGATGCAGCACGATGATGACAACAAGGCGGACGATCTCGTGCGCATTGTCTTCGACACGTTTCACCGCGAAAACGACGGCTACTATTTCGCCCTGCTGGCCGGCGGCGGCAAGGTCGAGGGCCTGGTACAGGACAAGGACGTATCCAATCCCCAGTGGGACGCCATCTGGGAGGGCAAGACCCGGATTGATGCCACCGGGTGGAGCGCCGAGTTCGCGATCCCGCTCAAGAGCCTGGCCTTCGATCCCAGCATCGACACCTGGGGGTTCAACATCGCCCGCCGCATCAGCCGCAAGCAGGAGGCTGAGCGCTGGTCCGGATTCCAACGCAGCAAGTTCACGACCTCGCTGCCCGATCTCGGCGTGATCCATGGCATCAGGGGCCTGCAGCAGGGGCGCGGGATTGACCTGAAGCCCTTTGCGACGCTCACCCGCAATTCGGATCCGGCGCCCGATGAGAAGACCTTCGATTTCAAGCCCGGTTTCGATTTGGTCTGGCAGGTCACGCCCTCGCTCGCCGCCACCCTGAGCGTCAACACCGACTTTGCCGATGCCGAGGTGGATCAGCGCCAAATCAACTTGGGCCGTTTCCCGCTGTTCTTCCCGGAAAAACGCGCCTTCTTCCTGCAGGATGCCTCGCTCTTCACCTTCGGGGGCATCAACGAAGGCGTCGCCACCCCCTATTTTTCCCGCCGGATCGGTCTGGCGGACGACGGCTCCCAGATCGACATCATTGCGGGAGGCAAAATCAGCGGCCGGCTGGGCCGGGTGACCATGGGCTTGTTTGATGTGCAGACGGACGCGCACAACGGCGTCAACCCCAAGAACCTGCTCGTCGCCCGCGCCGCCGTCGAGGTCCTGAGCGAGTCCAGCGTCGGCCTGCTGGTCACCAACGGGGATCCCCGCGCCAATGTCTCGAACCACACGGTCGGCGCCGATTTCAATTTCCGCAATTCGCACCTGGCCGGCGGCAAGACCCTCGCCGCCCACACCTATGCCATCCTGACCGACAGCGCCCTGGCCGGCGGACGCGACACCGACTTCGGGGTGACGATCGACTATCCCAATGAACCGGTGTTCTTCCAATCCAACAATCGTCGGATCGGCACCCGCTTCGACCCCGGCCTCGGCTTCGTGCCCCGGGCCGGCATCTATGAATCCCAGACCCAGTTCGGTTACACCTGGCTGCCGGAAGCCCATGGCGTGCGGAGCATCCTCCTCAACGCGCAACTGTACTGGACCGTCGATCTCTCGGGGCAAATCGTGAGCGAAGATCACGATCTGCCCGCCCTCGAAATCCAATCAACCTCGGGCGACCAGCTGGATCTCGAGTACACCCGCACTCGCGAACGGCTCGACGTGCCGTTTGAAATCCAGCCCGGCATCATCATCCCCGTGGGTGATTACACCTGGGGGCGGATCATGGCCACCCTCAGCAGCGCGCGCAGCCGGGCCCTCAGCGGCAATCTCACGGTGCGCGACCAGGGCTTCTACACCGGCCACCGGCGCGACTACCGGGCCAGCGTTGAGTGGCGGGCCTCCCGCTTCTTCTTCGCCTCACTCAGCGGCACGCTCCAGCAGGTCCGCCTGCCCCAGGGGGACTTCACGGTCCGGGTGGGCCAGGCCCAGGCGATCTACAATTTCAGCCCCGACCTGCAACTCAACCTGCTGGCCCAGTACGACAACCTCTCCGCGTCCGTCGGGGTTAATTTTCGCATCAAGTGGATCGTCCGGCCGGGCGATGAACTTTTCTTCATCGTCAACCAGGGCTACGACACCTCGTTCGATTCGTTTCGCCCGACCGCCAACCAGACCTCGCTCAAGGGGGCGTGGACGATCCGGTTCTAGCATTGATGTAGGGCGGGGTCGCTGACCCCGCCTTCAGTTGCGAGTGATATCACGTTCGAGGCGGGATCAGCGATCCCGCCCTACAGGTCCCTACTCCCCCACCCGCGCAAACCGCGGTACCCGCTTGTCGCCGATCTCAACCACCTCGACAAACATCGCCGCCGGCCGCACCCAGGTGCCGCCTTCGCCGTAGAGCGCCTGGTAGACGACAAGCGGCTCCAACGTCTCCGAGTGACGCGCGAATCCGATCACGCGGTAGTCATTTCCCTTGTAATGGCGGTAGAGGCCGGGCTTCGGTTCAGTGGGCAGCGGCGGCAGGTCACTCATCGGCGCAGAGCCTGTGCCTGACGCCGATCCGGGCAATCTTCCATTTACGGGCTTCCCGGAAACAGCGCTCGTTGCCGAGCAGTAGGAGGGGCTTTACGCCCCGATCATGGACGCACGAGGGCAATGCGGTTTTCGAATCGGGGCATAAAGCCCCTCCTCCATCGAGTCTCATCCCAGCACGCGTCACAAATAAGTGTAACCCATCCGGTGACAGCTTCCAGTCCGCGCCCTACCCTCGGACGATTGACGCCGATGTGCCGCCCACCTATCTCTCGCCCGCCGCATGACCGGAGATCGTCAATCCCTGCCCACCGCCCAGGTCCATCCAGGTTTCAAGGTGGCCCTGCGCTTCTGGATGAAGCTCGGCTTCATCAGCTTCGGAGGCCCGACC
>JBAXWQ010000160.1:0-7756 GCA_037128315.1 Opitutia bacterium
GTGGCTTTGATCTAGCGCAACACCGGCGATATCACCCAAGGCCGATTCAACGGCCGCTCGAAATCCATCCGGATGAACCTGAAGCGGGCGATAAACCCGATCCAAGTCGGCAAACAGTTTCACTGGCGGCGACTCTGTGGCCTCAGTAGCAATCAAGACAGGCACCAATGATACTTGGTGACTCGCCTCGTGGAAATTCTTCAAATCGAGCGCGTAGTCCCAGACTTGGTCCACGGCCGTTCGGTCGAACGCCGATTCACCAACTTTAAACTCAACGACAAATACTACCGGCCCGATTAACAGGACCGCATCCACCCGGCTGCCCATGCGTGGAATATTGAATTCTAGGAAGAGTGCGCCCGTTAGGCCCTCAAGATTCTTCTGCAGAAACGCAATCTGTTCCAGCCATGCCCCCTTCTGCGTTGTAGCTAGATCGAAGTCGGGATTCTTCGCCAAGATGCCGAAAACTGCATCGGGATCAGCACTTCTAAACTCAGCAATCGACGCCCCATACCAAGCCCTCGATGCGACTGCGGTTGGGGTGAGATTCGCCACTGCGAAACAACTGTCGAACCATCATTCTCAAGGCAAGACCGCGGTGCTTGTCGACGGCTGCTTCTGGCACGGCTGCCCCAGGCACATAATCTGGCCGAAGACCCGCGCGGCCTTCTGGAAAGCGAAGATCGAGGGCAACCGGGCCCGGGACCGGAAGGTCAACCGTTTGCTGAAGGCGCGGGGATGGAGCGTCCTCCGCATTTGGGAGCACGACCTCCGGCGAAAGGATGAGGTGAAGCTCTTCCGCCGCCTGAAACGACATGCCGCCTGATAGGTGACATTCTTTTTTGTGCCTTCGCGTGCCTTTTCGTGGCCAAACCGTCTCTCTCCGTGCCACTGCGGTTTATTCATACTTGCGCAAAAAGTCCCCTTGCCTGACTCCCCACCCCCGCTATGTTCCCGGCATGAGCACCGTGCAGGAAATCGAGAACGCCATCAGCCGCCTTTCCCCCGAGGAAATGCGCCTGGTGCGTGACGGTTGGAAAACCAACTCGAGGACCGGTTGGAGATGACGGATGAATTCAAGGGCCGCATCGTGAGTTCGGAACGCCAGATGGCCGAGGGCCAGCGTCCGCGCACTCGATCCGTCCCGGAATGAGCCGCGCACTTCAGATCTATTACGCCGCGTTGTTCAAGTCGCCGCCCCGAGGGCACCCGCTTCTTTCACCCCTGCGCTGACGCTTCGGGGCCATCCCTCACGGCATGACCATCTCCGCGCTGGCGCGCTCCGTCGACGAGGTGTTCCTGAAGCTGCCGAACAACGTTCGCAACCGGATCGAGGCCGACCTTGACGACATAGGCCTGCGACTCGCTTCCTATCCCCACTACCGCATGACCGGCGGCAACCGCTACCGTCTCCGCGTCGGGGACTACCGGATCATCTACACCTTCGATGCTATCCGGAACGAAATCCACCTCCTCGCCGTCGGCCATCGCCGCGAGATTTACCGGTAGGCTCGCCGTAGTTCCGCTTCGCGGAACGCAGGCGGGCGCCGCTTGCGCCTCAGCCCTCGGAACCTGAACCACTCCTCGCCAGGCATTTTATCACGTATTACGTTACAAACCTCCGCCCGTCCGTTAGTAGATCAATAGACTACCAAAAGCGGCGATTGACTCGCCGACCATGGGGCGGCGGACTTTCCCATCATGAGCGCCCCCCATTCTCCGGCCGGAGATCACCGCCGGTTCCGCCCCTTGATTTTGGTGGCTTTGCTGTTCACGGCGACCATCGCCTCAGCGGCGGCGCCCAAGCCATCGTCGCGCGACCGCAAGACCAACGAGGGCTATCAGTTGGTGCCGGGTCCCGGGTTCAGCATTCAAATCAAGCTGGTTGAAACCATCGAGCGCAGCGGCCAGCAGCCCAACCTGTACATCTACGACTATCTGGTCACGGACAACGCCACCGGCAAAATCCATGGCGGCCGGGGCAAGAACCGGCTGGAGGCGAGCGTCGCCGACATGCACCTGCCCGCCCGCTGGCAATTCAAGGACTTGGATGGCGATGGGAACATCGACTTCCGTTATTACCAAGGTGACGGCAAGAAGAGCGACTATTGGTGGGCCGAGGTGTGGCAGGCGAAAGACCACCGGTTCATGTTTGCGAAAGAGTACGCCGGGAAGAAGTGACGCAGTCGCCGCGACAGGCGGGCTCCGTCCAGCCTGGATCTCATCTGACACTGAGCGGGTGACATCGAACTCCCGTCACCCCCGACCTCTGGTAACCCATCGGGTTACCGACCATGCCCCGCCCAACCCAGAAGCAAACCCATAGGTGAATTTCGTTTCGTGCGCCTTGGTGCCTTTTCGTGGCCAAGCTGCGGCTGCATCCGCCTGACCCCCGGTTCCCGCCTTCGCGTCCTTCGCGCCTTCGCGTGAGCCATCCTTCAGGTTTGCCAAACCGCGGCGATTCTCATCCATTTCCTCTGTCAGCGGGCCGCCATTCCCATGAAAAAGCGCGCCCAGATAATTCCTGCTGACAGCTTGGAGTCACGCATCCTGACCATCCGAGGCCAAAAAGTGATCCTGGATTGCTCCTTCACTGCCCAATGGGCACCCGCTTCGTCGTCCCCTGGCGACTGGCCAGGACAAACACCGGGCTGGTATGCCTTGGTGCAGGGTTGCCAAGCAGGTCGGCCTTCAGCACATCAGCAACGCCCAGCTAATGCCGGCTTGAGCACCAAGGCCGGATACTCTCCTCTCCCCATTCCAATAATTTTTCTGCTGCATGCTAGCCAAGGTCTCTTCCTCCACCTTTCCCAAAAACTTTGTCTGGGGTTTCGCCACCGCCGCGCCCCAGATCGAGGGCGCCGCCTTCGAGGACGGCAAGGGGTGGTCCACCTGGGATGATTTTTCCCGCCAGCCCGGCCGCGTGCACAACGGCGACACCCTTGATGTCGCCTGCGACCACTACCATCGCTTCGACGATGACTTCCGCCTCATGCGGTCCCTCGGGGCGAGAAATTACCGCCTCTCACTGGCCTGGCCGCGCATCATTCCCGACGGCACCGGGGCGGTGAACCAGGCCGGGCTCGATTTCTATCACCGCCTCTTTGATTCGCTCGAGCGCCACGGCATCACGCCGTGGGTCACCATGTATCACTGGGACACCCCGCTCGCGTTGGAAAAGGCCGGCGGCTGGAGCAACCGCGCCACCGTCGACGCCTTCGCCCGCTACGCCGATGTCATCGTGCAGGCCTTCGGCGACCGGGTGAAAAACTGGATCACCCTGAACGAAATCCCCTGCTTCACCACCCGGTGCTATGGCCGCAGCGCCGACAAGCCACCGGCCGCCGTCAAGGCCTCGGCCCAGGTCGTCAACCAGACCGTGCACCATGCGGTGCTGGCCCACGGCCACGGCGTGCGGGCCGTCCGTACCTACGGCGGGCGCGGCGCACGGGTCGGCCTCACTGACAACACCACCGGGTACATCCCCGTCACGGAAACCGAGCCGGATATCGCCGCGGCGCGCCGCGCCTTCACCCGGGCCAATGATGCCATCCTCGGGGTCGTCACCCAGGGCCGTTATTCGGCCAGCTACCTGCGCGCCTGCGGGGCGGATCGTCCGGTCGTCCAGCGCGGCGACCTGGCGCTGATCTCGCTGCCGACGGATTTTCTCGGCCTGAATGTCTACTTCGCGGATTTTGTCCGGGCCGTGCCCGGGCGGCCCGGCTTTGAAGTGTTGCCCTTCCCGCCCGGCTACCCGCAGACCACTGCCACCGGCTGGCTGAAGACCACGCCGCAGGCCCTGTACTGGACGCCGCGTTTTGCCACCGAGGCCTATGGCGCCAAGACGATCTACATCACCGAAAACGGCTACGGGGCGAACGAGGAGCCCAATGCCGCCGGCGAACTCCACGACCTGCACCGGCGCGACTATCTGCGCCAGTACCTGCTTGAGTTGCGTCGGGCCATTTCCGACGGGGTCGCCGTGAAGGGTTATTTCGCCTGGTCCTTCATGGACAACTTCGAGTGGAACGACGGCTACAGCGTCCGCTTCGGCCTGTGTCACACGAACTACCAGACCCAGCGGCGCACGCCCAAACTGAGCGCCCGCTGGTATTCCGAGGTCATCCGCCGCAACCGCCTTGTCTGAAGCCGACGTGCGATTTGGGTCCATGTATGGGAATCAGTAACTAGAAATTCACCTTCTCCCCCACTTCCCCAGTTGCGCTTCCCCCTCCCCTGGCAACATTGAGGCGCAACATTCCCACCCATGGCTAAAATCGCTTGTTACTCCGTCAAGGCTTACTCCACCACCGCGCCCGCGTCGGCCCTCGGTGCCACCACCATCGAGCGCCGCCAGCCGACGCCCACCGATGTCCAGATCCAGATTCAATACTGCGGCGTCTGCCATTCCGACCTGCATTTCGCCCGTAACGAGTGGGGCTTCACCCAGTATCCCGCCGTGCCCGGCCACGAGATCGTGGGCAAGGTGACGGCCGTTGGCAGTGGGGTGAAGAAGTTCCAAGTCGGCGACACCGTCGGCGTGGGCTGCCTCGTCGATTCCTGCCGCACCTGCCCGAGCTGCCGCTCCGGTCTCGAGCAGTTCTGCGATCTCGGCCTGGCCGGCGGAACCTACGGCGGGATGGAGAAGCACCTCGGCACGCCGACCCTCGGAGGCTATTCCCAGAGCATCGTCGTGACGGAGGACTTCGTTCTCCGCATGCCCGCCAACCTCAATCTGGCCGCCGCCGCGCCGCTGCTGTGCGCGGGCATCACCACCTACTCGCCGCTGCGCCACTGGAAGGTCGGCCCCGGCCACAAGGTCGGCATCGTCGGTCTTGGTGGCCTCGGCCACATGGGTGTTAAGTTCGCCAAGGCCTTCGGCGCCCACGTCGTGCTCTTCACCACGTCACCGAGCAAAGTGGCGGACGCCAGGCGCGTCGGCGCCGATGAGGTGGTCGTCTCCACCGACGCCGCGCAGATGGCCGCGCAGGCCGGCAGCTTTGACTTCATTTTGGATGCGGTGTCCGCCGCCCACGACATCAACGCGTACATGAACCTGCTCAAGCGCGACGGCAACCTGGTGCTGGTGGGTGCACCCGAGAAGCCGCTGCCCGTGGCGGCCTTCCCCCTCCTCATGCGCCGACGCTCCCTGTCCGGTTCCCTGATCGGCGGCCTGCCCGAGACGCAGGAGATGCTCGATTTCTGCGGGCAGCACAACATCACCTGCGATATCGAGATGATCAAGATGGACGAGATCAACGGCGCCTACGAGCGCATGCTCAAGAGCGACGTGAAATACCGCTTCGTGATCGACATGGCGTCGCTCAAATAAACCGATCGTTCGTTTTTCAACTTCCATTTTTCATCGTTCATTGGGTTCGGCCAAATGAACGGTGAACAGTGATAAATGTTCGATGAACAATTGCGCCGATGTCCGCGCCACCGGTCACCATTGTGTCGGAGTTGTAACATTGCGCGGCTTGCTGCACCGCACCCGGTTACTAGGTTTAACCCCTCATGCATCTGTACCTGATCCGCCACGCCCATGCCCTCGACGGCGACGACGACGCTGCCCGGCCGCTGAGCCGGAAGGGACGGAAGCAAGCCCGCACCCTCGCCCGGTTCCTGCGCGAGACCGGGGCCTTTGAGGCTGGGGAAATCTGGCACAGCCCCCTGCGGCGGGCCCGTGAGACCTCCGCCCTGCTGGCGAAACACCTGAAGACAAAGGTGAAACTCACTGCGATCGCCGGCCTCCGGCCGGAGGATCCGGGCGATTCGATCCTCGAAAAACTGCTCGTGGCCCGGCGGACGGTGGCCTTGGTCGGTCACGAGCCGCACCTCAGCGCCCTCGCCTCGCTGCTGGTCGCGGGCGAGGCGGCCCCCCCGCGCTTTGTCTTCAAAAAATGCGCCGCGCTCCGGCTCGACCGGGTGGCCCACGGCTGGGCCGTGCGCTGGCAGGTCTCGCCCGAGCTCATCTGAGGCGCGAGCGGCGGCGCGACGGGACCCGACGCGCCCGTTGACGATTGACGCCAGAGCCAGGTTTTAATCGGCTTCGCCCACCCCGGCGGGCCACGGTCCGCCTCCACCCCGGACCCGTCATGAGCAGCTTTCGCATCCGTCCCCGCTTTGAGCATACGATCGAATTCCCCATGGACACCATCCGCGATCGGATCCTGCGTTCCCTCGCCGAGCAATCGCCCGGGCTGGAGGTGAAAGCCTTTCCCGGGATGATCGGGCTGCACTTTCCCGCCAAGGACCGGCGCTACTGGTCACCCCGGCTGTTTCTCAGCCTCGAGCCGACGCCGGAGGGGGCGACGCGCATC
This sequence comes from Opitutia bacterium, assembly GCA_037128315.1. GTDB lineage: Bacteria > Verrucomicrobiota > Verrucomicrobiia > Opitutales > Opitutaceae > Lacunisphaera. The sequence continues at coordinate 6,324 of JBAXWQ010000160.1, forward strand.
GAGGGCATCTACGGGCCCGAGATCGAGATCTGGTCCCTGTACCTCTACGGTTACCTGATCACCGGCATGCTGGGCATTTTCTCCGGCATCCTCGGCGGCGCCCAGCTGGCGATCGACTCCTATCCATGGGGCCTGTGGGTCTTCGGGGCCATGGCCCTGCTCGCCGCCCTGCTCTATCTGGCCGCCCAGCTGGGCCAGAAACTCGGGGCCTGGCAGACCTTCCAGCTGCATCAGGCCTACCAGACCGCCATCGGCCGACCGGCGGAGATTGAATAGGGTGAGGTCGAGAGGTGATGGGTGATAGGTGATGGGCAGACTTGGCCGCTGCTGCGGGCCGGGCCAGGCACCCGACCCATTTGTCATTTCCCGGTCAAACCCGCCTGCCACTGCAACGCCGGATTGAAATCCAGCGGCGAGTCCCTCTAACTCGCCGCCATGGATAAACGCCTTCTCTGTGTCGCGTTGGCCGGCGGGCTGGCCTGGAGTTCACTCGGCGGGGCGGATTTGCCCCCCGATCCGACCATCGAGCCGCCGAATCTTTTTCCGCACAAGCTGCAGCTGCGGGCCTACATTGATTCCGGCGGCTACGCCAAGGGTGTCGCCAAGGTCGCCCTCGACGCGGCCAAGTATGTGCAGAAGCGCGCGCCGCGCGGGGCCAAGGGCAAGAAGATGGCCATCGTCTTCGACATCGACGAGACCACCCTCACCAACCTCCCGCATATCATCGGCAACGACTACGCCTACATCCCCAAGCTCTGGGAGGAATGGATCACCGCCGGCCGCTGCCCCGCCATCGTCCCGGTCCAGGCGGTTTATGACGCCGCGGTGCGGCTGAAAATCGATGTCTTCTTCATCACCGGCCGTCGCGAGGAGGAACGCGCCGCCACCGAGCATAATCTGCGCGATGTCGGCTACGACACCTGGACGAAGATCTATTTCAAGCCCACCTCGGACATCACCCTTTCCGTCACAGGCTTCAAGACCGACACCCGCCGGAAGCTGGAACAGGAAGGCTACGTCATCATCGCCAACATCGGCGACCAGAACAGCGACCTGGTCGGCGGCTACGCGGAGAAGGTCTTCAAGCTGCCGAACCCGTTCTATATTTCGAAGTAAGACCGATCGCGCAAAGTTTTTGCTCGCAGCCGAAGGTAGGGCGCGGATTCCGCCTTGTCCGTCGTAGCCTTGGCGAAGTCGGATCCGCGCCAGGCGCGCGCCACGGACGACGGCGGGCAGCGGAGTGCCCGCCCTACCTAAACTGCCGCGTTAAGGTGTAAATTCAGAGGGGGTATAAGCCGGCGGGCGCCGGGAGCGTTTAACCCGGCATTCAGGCCCGCATTATTGGAGGGCACGCCTCCGTGCGAGCCGCGGCCCGTACGGAGACGGGCCCTCCATCGAATTCATTTCACCGGCACGTCGACCGCGGGTGCCGC